>NZ_JBIWOE010000005.1:0-199963 GCF_044767585.1 Streptomyces sp. NPDC101225 | reverse complement strand
GGTTTGTCGGTGCCTTATTTGTTGGTGTGAAAACAAACCGCCCCCCCTCACTCCCCAAAACCCACCCCCCGGGGGGGGGCCCCGGGGGGGGGGGCCCCCCCCCCCCCGACGGTGCGTGCGGACGGGTCAGTTCTTCTTTTTCTTGACGACGGTCTTGCTGGTCAGGGTCCAGCTGTGGGACTTCACCTTGTGGTGGTGCCTGTCCTTGGCCGTGACCGTGATCTTGAACCGTGTGCCGTCCGGCAGGGGGGTGGACAGGTGGACGGACGCCTTGTGGGTCGCCCGGTTGTAGGAGACGACGGCCGTCGCATGGAGCTTCCTGGCGGCCGTGGAGCCCTTCACGATGCTCACGCTCGCCGTGACCGACGAGACCGCGGCGCTCTTGCCCACGGACATGACCAGGGCGCTCGCCGCGTCGGCGGTGCGCGCCACCGAGGACGTGGTCGCCTCCGAGGCCTTGGCCGTCGCCAGGGACGCGCTCGGGTCCTCGGCGGTGAAGACGGGGCCCACCCAGTAGTTCGCGGATCCGTAGGAACCGGTGGGGAAGGCCGGGTCGGCGCCGTAGCGGTAGAGCCCGTTGTGATGCGCGGTGGTGTCGGCCGTGGCGGTCAGCGGATACGACTGGTGGGCACCGGAGAAGTAGCCGCCGTCCACCGCGTAGTTGCCGTTCGGCGCGTGGTAGGAGACGACGTACGCGGTGTCGGCGGTGACCGCCACCGGGGTGGTGAAGGTCAGCGTCTGCCAGCCGGAGGCCGTCTCGTTGGTGAAGGTCCCGCTCGCCAGCAGTGTGCCGTCGTCCGACCAGAGGCTGCCGGTGTGGGTACCCGTGTTGCCGGTGCCCTTGTAGAAGGTGACACCGGTGATCCAGCCGTCCGACGAGGACGTGAACCGGGTGCCCAGCTCCACCGAGTTGGCGTCACCGGTCACATCGGTCGTGGCCGGCACCGCGGAGGAACTCCACAGCGTGCACGGGCAGGTGACCGCGGGCGGGGTGGAGTCGGTGGTGAACGACCACGTCACCGGATCCGTCATGGCGTTGCCCCACACGTCGGAGGCCTGGACGGAAGCGGTGTAGGTGGTGTGCAGCGACAGCTGCGTCGACGGGGTGAAGGTCGCCTTGTCCGCCGAGGGGAAGGTGACCGAACCCGGCACCGTGTTGCCGTCCGCGTCCTTCACGGTGAAGGTCACGTTGTCGGTGTCGACGGCCGCGCTGAAGGTGGCCGACACCGGCGACGTGATCGACGTGCCGGTCGCCCCGGACGTCGGGGAGGTCGCGGTGACGGTGGGCGGGGTCGTGCTGGCGGTGGAGGTGTCCAGCACCACGTCGACCCAGTAGTTGCTGCCCGAGGACTGCGAGCTCGGGAAGGCACTGGTCGAGCCGTAGTGGTAGACGCCGTTGCCGCCGTCGGTGCCCGACTTCAGACCCGTCAGCGGGGCCAGGCCCGCGTCGCTGTCGTTGAAGTAGCCGCCGTCGTAGGAGTATCCGCCGTTGGGGGCGAAGTACGAGGCGACATAGGTCGTGTTGGCCTTGACGGCCACCGGGTTGGCGAAGTTCAGCTGCTGCCAGCCGGAGGCCGTCTCGCCGGTGAAGGTACCGGTGGCCAGGCGGGTGCCGGAGGCGGTCCACAGGCTGCCGGTGTGGGTGCCGGTGTTGACCGGCGACTTGTAGAAGCGCACCCCGGTGATCGAACCGGCCACCGTGGTGCGGAACTTGACGCCGAGCTCCAGCGAGCTGCCGTCGCCGCCGTTGACGGTGCCGGGCACGGACGAGGCCGGCCAGATGGTGCAGGGGCAGGACTGGGGGCCGACGGTGACCGGGATGGTGGTGACGGCGCCGATGTTGACGCTGTCGTCGACCGCGCGGACCTTGATGTCCGCCGCGCCCGGGCTGGTCGGGGTCCAGCTGTACGTCCACGAGGACAGACCGGTGGCGGCCTTCCAGGTCGAGCCCCCGTCGGTGGAGACCTCGACGCGGGCCACCACACCGCCGGAGTCGGAGGCGGTGCCCTTGATGGTGACCGGCTTCAGCGCCGGGACGGTGGTCCCGGAGGCCGGGCTCGTCACGGTGATGCTCGGGCCGGTGGTGTCGGTGGTGGCCGTCGCCGCCACGAGGTTGCTCTGCCGGGTCGCCGGCTGGACACCCATGTCGGCGAGGACGTTCAGTGTCGCCTGCTGCATCCGGGAGTCCTCGGTGACCACCGTGTCATCGGGGTTGTAGGTGGGGACGTTGGTCAGACCCCACGACCACTGCACGGTCCCCGACCCGAAGACCAGGGCTCCGGAGTCCTGGTCGCGGAACTCGACGAGGTTGTGCGTCGCCGTGCCGTTGCCGTAGACGTTGCCCCAGTCCATGCGGAGTTTGCCGTCGTTGATGTCCACCGTCGTGGACGACACGTCGATCGCCCCGGCGGGCCGGGTGGCGTTGTCGATGTCGCTGTCCCACTCGTAGCCGAGGGTGCCCGTCGGGAACGTGGCGGTCTGGCCGGAGGTCAGGTCGGCGATGGAGGTGTTGCGCCAGATCCGGTTCTTGCCGTACGAGCCGGGGACGGTGATGGCGTCGCTGCGGTAGCCGTTCACGGTGAACATCGAGCCGGTGAGGATGTTCGGCGGCTGGTAGTCCTGCCCGTAGTTCTCGCTGGCGGGGTCCATCCAGGTGCCGGTCCAGGTCCCGCTGGGATCGGCGATGCCGTTGTTCTGCTCCATCTTGGTCATCTTGTAGCAGACCAGGGTGCGGTCGGCGGTGCTGGTGCCGTCGATGCTCGGCGCGAGGCGGGTCTTCCAGAAGACCTCGTTGCCGCTGAAGAAGCCCTGCCGGACGCCTGCCTTCCGGGCCGCGAGGACGTTGGAGTACTGGCTCTGCGTCCAGTACTCGTCATGGCCGGAGGACAGGTACACCTTGTGCTTCTTCAGCAGGGTGGCGCCGTTCGCCGAGGACACGTCCACGCCGGAGGTGTAACTGACGTCGTAGCCGTTGCGCTCCAGCCAGGCCAGCATCATGTACTCGGAGCCGTAGATGCCGTTGTCGCCGCCGATGTCCAGCGGCCGGTTGTAGCTGACCTCGTAGGCGCGGCCGTCCGGCGCGGGGCCCAGGCCGCCGTAGAGGTCCTGGCCGCCGTAGTCGTTGTAGGCCTGCCAGGTCTGGTCGCTGGTCTGCACGACGACGTCGGAGGTGCTGGCGTCGTTGCGCACGACGAAGGGGTAGGGCATCAGGCCGTCGCCGTCCGTCTGCGCCAGGTTCGCGATGTACAGGCCGGACACGGCGTCGCTGGGCACGGTCCAGCTCGCGGTCACGGGCCAGTTGCCGCAGTCGACCAGGCCGGTGTTCTTGGTGGTGCAGTCGGCGGGCTTGGTCGTGTAGTTGGCCGGATACGTCACCGCCGCCTGGGCCGCGGTCGACATCTGGCGGGCGCCGTCGCCGCCGTACCAGCCCAGCCGGTAGATCTGGACGTTGTACGCGGTCTTCGACTGGACCTTGAACTGGACGGTGTCACCCGCCTGGACGCTCTCCTTGGTGGTGAAGCCCTGGATGTCGCCGTAGGCGTTGGGCGAGAACCAGTCGGTCTTCGGACTGCCCGGCTTGGAGTTCTCGCACACGATGGGGTTCGAGCCCGACCCGCACGGATCGGAGGCTGCCTGTGCGGACCCGGCCAGCGGGAGCACCGCCAATATCAATGCCGCCACGACGGCGAGGCGGGTGCCTCTGATCCGTCTGCTCCAACTTTTCATATGTACCTCTCAGCGGTGCTGTGCTGGACCGGTCCGCGGGGACCGGTGGTGGAGCGAAACTCTGGGGACCGGTCAGCCGGCGAGTGCGTCGGTGAGCGTGTCGACGACGCGCTGCTGCTGGTCGGGGGTGATCTGCGGAAACAGGGGCAGCGACAGGATCCGGTCGGCCGCGTGCTCCGCGTTCGGGAAGCCGCCCCGGCTGTGGCCGAGTCGGCGGTACGCCGGGGTCAGGTGGACCGGGGCGGGGTAGTGCACTCCGGCGCCGATGCCCTCGGCGTTGAGCTTGCCGACGACGTCGTCGCGGTCGGCTCCGGCGACCTGGATGACGTACAGGTGCCAGACGTGGACGTTGCCGGGCGCGGTCACCGGCAGGACGACCCGGCCGGCCGCCGCGAGGCCGGCGAGCAGGGTGTCGTAGCGGGCCGCGGCCGCCCGGCGCGCCGCGTTGCCGTCCGCCAGCCGGGCCAGCTTGGCCCGCAGCACGACGGCCTGCAGCCCGTCCAGGCGGCTGTTGAACCCGGGCACGTCGTGGCGGTACTTGGCGACGCCGCCGTGGTTGGCGATCGCGCGCACCAGGCCGGCGCGTTCCTCGTCGTCGGTGAGGACCGCGCCCGCGTCGCCGTAGGCACCGAGGTTCTTGCCCGGGTAGAAACTGGTGGCCGCGATGTGGCCGCTGCCCGGGGTGCGGCCGTCACGGCTCGCGCCCTGGCACTGGGCGGCGTCCTCCACCACCCGTACGCCGTCGGGGAGTCGGCTGGCCAGCGCCGTCACGTCGGCCATCTGCCCGTAGAGGTGCACGGGCACGACCGCGCGGGTGGCCGGGGTGATCGCGTCGAGTGCGGCCTGCGGGTCGAGCAGGTGACTGCCGGGCAGGCAGTCCGCCAGGACCGGGCGGGCTCCGATGCGGGCCACCGCGCCGGCGGTGGCGATGAAGGTGTTGGCGGGCAGCACGACGTCGTCCCCGGGGCCGACGCCGCTCGCGCGCAGGGCGAGTTCGACGGCGTCGGTGCCGTTGGCGACGCCCACGCAGTGCGCGACGCCGCCGAAGCCGGCGTACTCGCGCTCGAACCGGCGCACCTCCTCACCGCCGACGAAGGCGGTGTTGGCCAGGACGCGGTCGAATCCGGCGCGTACCTCGTCGGCGACCTCCTCGTGGGCCGCCTTGAGGTCCACAAGCGGAATCTGGTTCATGTGACTGGTCCCCCCAGTGCGTGCGTCGCGACGTCGAGTGTGCGCGAGGCGAGTTGATCGAGCGCGGGCGCGGCCGCCGCGCGCAGCCGACGGGCCGGGCTCCCCACCCAGACCTCGCCCGGCGGCACGTCACCGAGCACGGCGCTCCCCATACCGATCTGCGACCAGGCGCCGATCGTCGTGCCTTCTCTGATCAGGGCGCCGGAGCCCACGTAGGCGCCGCGCTCCAGCCGTACGCCGCCGCCCAGGCGGACGCCGGAGGTGAGGGTGGCGAAGTCCTCGACCACGTCGTCGTGGGTGAGCACGACCTGGGGCATCACGGCCACGTGCGCGCCCACCCGCACGGCCGCGGTCAGCGCGCAGTGCGCGAGCAGGACCGAGCCGGGCCCGACCCGCGAGGTCGCCGACACCGCCGCCGCGGGATGGACGACGGTGGCGTAGCGGTCCGCGGGCAGCGCGAGCCGGCCGACGAGGCGGGCTCGGGCCGCGTAGTCCCCCGGGTTGCCGACGCAGACCACCACCTGGGCGGCGGGCAGCTCGTGGACCAGGCCGCACCCGCCGAGCACCGGCACGCCGTCCACCTGGGTGCCGTGCAGGGCGGGGTTGTCGTCGAGGTGCCCGAGCAACCGGAAACCGCCCGCGGCGGCCACGGCCTGCGCGGTCTCCCGGGCGAATCCGCCCGCCCCGACGATCACGAGTTCGTTCATCCACGGGCCTGTTCGCGCAGTACGGCCACGACGCGGTCCTGCTGGGCCTCGGTCATGGTGTGGAACAGCGGCAGGATCAGCGAGTGGCGGCTGATGCGCTCGGTGACCGGCAGCGGGGCGCTCGGATGCTGCGCGTAGGCGGGTTCCAGGTGCGCGGCCATGATCCCGCGCCGGGCCGAGACGCCGGCCTCGGCGAGCGCGGCGAGCAGGTCGTCCCGGCCGACGGGGAAGTCCTCGGCCGGCAGCACCCAGTAGGACTGGAAGTTGCTCTGCCCGTGCGCGGGATCGCGGACAGGGGTGAGGCCGGGGACGTCGCTCAGCAACTCCTCGTAGCGGGCGGCCAGTTCACGTCGGCGGGCGATCATCGCGTCGAGCTTGCCGAGCTGCACCAGGCCGATGGCGGCCTGGACGTCCGTCATGCGGTAGTTGAAGCCGACCTCGAGGTAGCTCTCCAGCACGGGCTTGTCGCTGGCGTGGCGCGCAGCCGCCGAGGCGTTCATGCCGTGCTCACGCAGCCGGCGCAGCCGGGCCGCCCACGAGGCGTCGTCGGTGGTGACCATGCCGCCCTCGCCCGTGGTGACGAGCTTGCGCGGGTGGAAGGACCAGGCCGCGAGCAGCGCGCCGTGTCCGACGGGCTTGCCGCCGACGGTCGAGCCGATGGCGCAGGCCGCGTCCTCCACCAGCGGCAGGTCCCAGTCGGCGCAGGCGGCGCGCAGGGCGTGCACGTCGGCCGGGACACCTCCCTGGTGGACGGCGAGGACGGCCTCGGTGCGCGCGGTGCGCACCGCGTCCACGGTGGCCGGGGTGAGGTTGCCGGTTTCGGGGTCGACGTCGGCGAAGACCGGCTCGGCACCGACGTAGCGCACGGCGTTGGCGGTGGCGATGAACGACAGCGAGGGCACCACGACCTCGTCGCCCGGCCCGATGCCGAGGGCGACCAGACAGAGGTGCAGCGCGGTGGTGCACGAGCTGACGGCGACGGCGTGCTCGGCGCCGATACGTTCGGCGAAGGCCCGCTCGAAGGCGGCGACTCTCGGGCCCTGGGCGACCCACCCGGACAGCACCGCGTCGGAGGCGGCCCTGGCCTCCTCCTCGCCGAGCCAGGGGATCATCACCGGGATGCGGTCGGTGCTCACCGGGCCGCCTCCCGCTCCGCGCGCCACCACTCGACCAGGTCCCGCAGACCCGTACGCAGGTCGATCCGCGCCGTGAAGCCGAGCCGGTCGGCGGCCCACGAGGTGTCCGCGAGGCGGCGGGTCACGCCGTTCACGGCGCGGGCGGGGCCGTGCACCGGCTCCAGACCGGTCGCGCCCATCGCCGCCAGCAGGCCGTCGGCGAGCTCCTTCAGCGAGGTCTCGGTGCCGCTGGCGACGTTGAACACCTCGTCGGTCAGGTCCGACTCGGCGGCGAGCACATTGGCCCTGGCGATGTCGCGGACGTCGACGAAGTCCATGGTCTGCAGGCCGTCGCCGAGGATGAGCGGGGGTTCGCCCGCCTCGATGCGCTCCATCCAGCGGATGAGCACCTCGGTGTACAGGCCGTGGATGTCCATGCGGGGGCCGTAGACGTTGAAGTAGCGCAGGGCCACGTAGTCCAGGCCGTACATGGCGTGGAAGCTGCGCAGCATGCCCTCGTTGAAGGCCTTCGCCGCGCCGTAGAAGGTGTCGTTGTTGTACGGGTGGTGGCGTTCGGTCGTCGGGAAGTCCTCGGCCATGCCGTACACGGACGCCGAGGAGGAGGCGATCACCTTGGCCACGCCGGCCTCGGCCGCCGCCTCCAGGACGTTGAAGGTGCCGTCGACCAGGACCTCGTTGGCGAGCCGGGGCTCCTCCGCGCACTGGGTGATGCGGATCGCGGCCAGGTGGAACACCAGGTCGGCGCCCTCGGTGACCTTCCGGACGGTGTCCGCGTCCCGGACGTCGCCCTCGACGACCTCCACGACCCCGCTGGGCAGTGCCTGGGCGAGGTTGGCGCGGCGCCCGCGCACGAAGTTGTCCAGGACGACGACTTCGCGGGCGCCGCCCTCGGCCAGCAGGTCGACGAGGTGGGAGCCGATGGTGCCCGCTCCCCCGGTGACCAGGATCTTCTTGCCACGTACGCTGCTCAACTGCCGTGCCCTTTCAGGGAAGTGCATCGCTGACTCGGTTTCGCTCAACGCCCGGCGCGCAGGCCCACGACCGCGCCCTTGAACTCGAGGCTGCGGGAGGCCGCTTCGAGGATGTCCAGCACCCTCAGGCCGGCCCGGCCGTCGGTCAGCGGCGCCCGGCCCTGCCGGATCGCGTCGCCGAACTCGTCGACCATGCTGCGCAGGGCCTCCTTCTCGCCGATCGCGGGCGCGACCATGTCGCCGGAGCGGTAGGAGATGAGCATGTCGCGGCGCTCGTCCGCGCCGATCTCCTGCGGGGAGGCCAGGTCCACGCCCCGGTCGAAGACGGCCACGCGCTGGGCGGGGTTGAGGTCGTCCCAGACGAGGGTGCGCTTGGAGCCGCCCACCATGGTGGTGCGTACCTTGGTCGGCGAGAGCCAGTTGACGTGCACGTGGGCGATGGCCCCGGTGTTGAGCTGGAGCGTCAGATAGGCCACGCAGGCCTGGCCGGCGCCGATCGGGTCGGCTCCGTGGGCGGCGACGGCGACCGGCTCGACGTGGTCGGGCAGGATGAAGTCCAGGATCGACAGGTCGTGCGGGGCCAGGTCCCACATCACGTCGATGTCCTTCTGCACCAGCCCGAGGTTGATGCGGACCGAGTCGACGAAGTGGATCTCGCCGAGCTCGCCGTCGCGGACCAGCTCCCGGATGCGGCCCACGGCGGGCGTGTAGCAGTAGGTGTGGTCGCACATCAGGGTGAGACCGCGTTCCTCCGCCTCGCTCACCAGGCGCTGTCCGTCGGCGTAGGTCGCCGCGAGCGGCTTCTCCACCAGGACGTGCTTGCCGGCGCGCAGGGCGGCCAGGGCGATGTCGAGGTGGGTGCCGGCCGGGGTGGCCACGGCGACGGCGGCCACCTCCGGGTCGGCGAGGACGGCCGCGTAGTCCGAGGTCGCCTGCACCGTGGAGTAGGCGCCCAGGACGCGCTCGGCGCGTGCGACGTCGAGATCGCACAGCTGACGCAGCCGGAAGCGGTCGCTGGCCTGGAAGTTGCGTACGAGGTTGGGCCCCCAGTAGCCGGCCCCGACGACCGCGACCCCCAGCGGCTCCGTGGTCTGCGTCACTTGCTTCCTCTTTCCTCGGTCCATCAGTAGGCCCCCGTTCCTCGCACCACTGCGGACCCGGTGCGCGCCAGGATCGACAGGTCCAGCCCCATCGACCAGTTGTCCACGTATCCGAGATCGAGCCGGACCGCCTCGTCCCAGGGCAGGTCGGAGCGCCCGCTGACCTGCCAGAGTCCGGTGAGGCCGGGCTTGACGAGCAGCCGGCGCTTGATGTCCGGCGTGTACTCCTCGACCTCCTCGGGCAGCGACGGGCGCGGGCCGACGAGCGACATGTGGCCCTTGACCACGTTGATGAGCTGCGGCAGCTCGTCCAGCGAACTGCGCCGCAGGAACGAGCCGACACGGGTGACCCGCGGGTCCTTCTTGACCTTGAACAGCAGTCCGTCGCTGTTCTCGTTGAGGTGCTGCAGCTCGGCCCGCAGGGCCTCCGAGTCCACCCGCATGGTGCGGAACTTCAGCATCGTGAAGTGGTCGCCGAAGCGGCCCACCCGCTCCTGTCTGAACAGGGCCGGGCCGGAGCTGTCCAGCCGCACGATCAGGGCGATCAGCAGCATGGGCAACGAGAGCAGGAGCAGCAGGCCCGCGGCGAGGGAACGGTCCAGCAGCGACTTGGGCAGCCGCGAGAAGCGGGACATGTCCGGCGCCTTGATCCGCACCAGGGGCACCCCGTTGGTGGGCCGTACCGCGAGCCGCTCGGCGGACACGTCGGTCAGCACCGGGGCCAGCAGGAAGTCGACTCCCTGTGCGGCCGCGCTCCAGGACATCCGGCGCAGCACGCTGGGATCGGCGCCGGGAACCGGCAGCGCCACCAGGGTGTTGATGCCCAGGGCATGGACGACGTCGTTCATACCGCCGATGCCGCCGAGGAAGGGGAGCCCCAACTTCCTTATCTCCGCGGCGTTTTCCGGGTCGCTCAGGCAGACGCCGGCGACCTGGAGCTCCTGCGCGCCGCCGCGCCGCAGCACGGAGACCAGCTCCACGATGCCGCGCGAGGGGCCGACCAGGAGCGTCACGCTGCGGTCGCGCTCGCGCGCCCAGCGTCTGTGCAGCCGGCGGCGGAGCGAGTAGCGGACCGCCACCCCTATCACGGCGACCGGCAAAGCCGCCATGATCATGTCATGAAGGAGGCCGGAATCGCGGGTGAACAGCCAGTACGCGACCGCGGCCAGGGCCGGCAGCGCGACGGCGCCGCGCAGCACCCGCCGGTACTCCTCGAACCCCAGGCCCAGGGCGCTGCGGTCGTAGGAGCGATGGGCGAACATCGCGACGATCCAGGTCGGGGGCAGCACCAGGGCCACCGCCCAGCGGCCGTAGGCCGCGTGGATCAGGAAGGCCGCGGCGGCCGCGGCGCAACCGTCCGCCACCAGCAGTGCCAGCCGGTACTTGTGCTCCCAACGTCTTCGGCGAGCCGGTGGACGCCTGTGTTCCACCTGTGCTCGCTCATGCGTGACCTCAATGGCCATGCCCCCCCCACCATGTGCGCGGCTACCCCTGACCGATGTGCCCTGGACGAGCGGCACTGGAAAGCGATGGGAGCGTCGGCGGTTCCCCAACCGCCTCATGCACCCAGCACGCTGGCTACAGATTGATCAGAATGAATCACAACGCCGCACCGTGACATGCAATCAAGAACCTGTTCCCCACCCAAACCGGTCCGGCGAAGCTCAATCTAGACCACGTAACTCTGTCTCGGGAACAGTTGGACGAAACACATGTCGCAATAACGACACCGGCGGCATACTGCCCGCGTGACCAGCATTGTGATCCCGGCCCACAACGAGGCGCCTGTCATCGGCAGACTCCTCGATGCACTGTTGGCCGATTCCGACCCCGGAGACGACACCGACATCCTGGTCGTGTGCAACGGCTGCACGGATTCGACCGCGAAGGTCGCCTCCGAGCGCGGTCCGCGCGTACGGGTGGTGGAGATCCCCGTGCCCTCGAAGCACGCCGCCCTGCGCGCGGGCGACGACCAGGCACGCGGCTTCCCCCGGGTCTACGTGGACGCCGACGTCGTGATCACGGGAGCCGGCGTACGGGCGCTGACCGAGGCCCTCGAGGACGAGTCCTCCGGCATCCTCGCCACCGCCCCCGAGCGACGGATTCCGCTCGCCTCCTGCGCTTGGCGCGTTCGCGCCTACTATCAGGTCTGGCAGCAACTGCCCGCCGTACGGGCGGGGTTGTTCGGGCGGGGCGTCATCGCCGTCTCCAAGACCGGGCACGCCCGCCTCGCCGCGCTGCCGCCCCTCATGGCGGACGACCTGGCCGCGTCCCTGGCGTTCGCGCCCGGGGAGCGCCGGGTGGTCGACGCGGCCTCCGTCGTGATCCAACCGCCGAGAACATGGCCGGATCTGATCAGACGGCGCATCCGGGCGGCCGTGTCCACGGCCCAGGTCGAACAGAATCAGGCCCGTGGGAATCAGACCGAAGGGAGTCAGGCCGGAGGGTGTCAGGACCCGGGGGAGGGCGTGACCTCGGCGCGCACGAGCACGGCCGACCTGAAGGCCGTGCTCCGCCGCGAGCCGAAGCTCCTGCCGAACGTCGTGGTCTTCCTGGCGGCGGCGGTCACCGCCCGCCGCGCGGCCCGAAAGGCCGTCCGGGCCCAGGACTTCGGCACCTGGCTTCGGGACGAGAGCAGCCGGCAGCAGCACTGAACCACCGCACGGGGAGCACGACTTGTATCTCACCGACCGTTCCGCGCCGCCGAAGGCGGGTGCCGGCCAGGGGCCTGGACGCGGGCCGGGGCGCAAGGTCGCCCCGGTCGTCCTCGTCCTGGGCACGGTCAGTCTCATCACCGACATCTCCTCGGAGATGGTCACCGCGGTCCTGCCGCTCTACCTCGTCACCACACTCGGCTTCAGCCCGCTCGGATTCGGCGCCCTCGACGGCGTCTACAACGGCGTCAGCGCACTGGTCCAGCTGACCGGCGGCCACCTCGCCGACCGGGTTCGCAACCACAAACTGCTGGCCGGACTCGGCTACGGCCTGTCCGCGCTGTGCAAGCCGCTGCTCCTGCTCGCCGGCAGCATCGGCACCCTCGGCACGGTCCTCGCCCTGGAGCGGACCGGCAAGGGCCTGCGCACCGCCCCGCGGGACGCGATGATCTCCCTGTCCACCCCGGCCGACAAGCAGGGCCGCGCCTTCGGCGTGCACCGTGCGATGGACACCACCGGCGCGATGCTCGGCCCGCTCGCGGCCTTCCTCATCCTGCGTGCGGCGGTCGACGGCTACGACGCGGTGTTCGGCGTGAGCGCGTGCGTCGCCGCGCTCGGGGTGCTGGTGCTGGTGCTGTTCGTACCGGGCCGGCGGCGGGGGCCGGACGGGCGGCAGCAGGTGACGGCGGGCGAGGCGCCCGGGACGGACCCGGCGGCCGGACAGGGCACGCAAAGCACGGCGGAGACCGCGGCCGCCCCGGCGGCCCCCGACGCGCCGGGCGGCCGGCAGCCCGTTCGCGTCCGTGAAGCGCTCGCGCTGCTACGGGTGCCGCGCATGCGCGCGCTCGCCGGGTGCGCGGCGCTGCTGGGCCTGACCACCGTGAGCGACGCCTTCGTCTATCTGCTCCTGCAGCGGCGGGCGGGCATCGGCGAGGAGTGGTTCCCGCTGCTGCCCCTGGGCACCGCCGCCGTCTTCCTGCTCCTGGCCGTGCCCTTCGGCACCCTGGCCGACCGGATCGGGCGCCGTACCGTGTTCCTCGCCGGGCACGCGGTCCTGCTCACCGCCTACGCCCTCCTGCTGTGGGCCCCCTCCACACCGGCCCTGCCGGTGCTCGTACTCGCCCTGCACGGCACGTTCTACGCGGCCACCGACGGGGTGCTCCCCGCCGCCCTCGCCGACATCGTGCCGAGCCATCTGCGCGCCAGCGGCCTGGCCATCGTCGGCACCAGCCAGGCACTGGCCCGGTTCTGCTGCTCCCTGGCCTTCGGCGCGGCCTGGACCATGTGGGGCGGCGGCCCGGCGCTGGCCGGCTCGGCGATCGGCCTGCTGTGCTGTGCCGTGGTCGCGGGCATGGTGCTGCGACCGGCGGGCGGTACCCGATGACCACCGCCCCCGACACGATCCGATCGACCACCACCGCTCCCGGAACCACGAGGATCCACAGATGACATCGATGCGCCGCCGCCTGCTCGTACTCGTCGCGGCGGTCCTGGTCCTCGCGGGCGTGGGAGCCGGCGTCGTGCTGCACGCCGCCGCCCGCGCGGACCGCGCCAACCAGCCCCGGGCGGGCGGTCCCACGGTCGGCTCGGGCAGGCTGACCCTCGACCAGAAGCAGCGCCTGACCTTCGTCAACCAGGCATCCGGTCCGCACCGCACCGCTCTCGCCTCGGTCCCGTCCGCCGATCCCGGGGCCAGGCGCACCGCCGCGGACCTGAAGTGCGCGCGCTTCTACGCCGCTTCCGGGACGGGCGTCTGCCTCCAGTCCACCACCGGCGTGCTCAAGCAGAGCAACCGCGCCCTGCTGCTGGACGCGGACCTCCGCACACGGCACACCTTCGCGCTCGCGGGCACGCCCAGCCGGGCCCGGGTCTCCCCCAGCGGTCGCCTGGTCGCCTGGACGGTCTTCGTCTCCGGCGAGTCCTACGCCTCGGCCTTCTTCTCCACCAGGACCTCCATCCTGGACACCCGCACCATGAAGCTGATCCCCAGCCTGGAGACGTTCTCCGTCATCAAGGACGGCAAGCCCTACCACGCCTCGGACATCAACTTCTGGGGCGTCACCTTCGCCCACGACGACGACACGTTCTACGCCACGCTCAACACGGCCGACAAGACGTACCTGGTGCGCGGTTCACTCTCCCGGCACACGGTCACGACGCTGATCGAGAACGTGGAGTGCCCGTCCCTGTCGCCCGACGAGACCCGCGTCGCCTTCAAGAAGCGCATCCTGTCCCGCACGGACCTCTGGCACGAGTACGTCCTCGATCTCAAGACCCTCAAGGAAACCCCCCTGGCCGAACGGCACAGCGTCGACGACCAGGCCACCTGGCTGGACGACAAGACCGTCGCCTACGCCCTCCCGTCCCAAGGCGAGGCCGGCAGCACCGACTTGTGGAGCACACCGGCCGACGGAACGGGGACGCCACGGCTGCTCATCGCGGGGGCCTCGTCGCCGGCGCCGCTGTAGGTCCGGGGCCGCCGTGGCCGCTCCCGGTGGACGCACCGCGCCCGTCAGGGCTCGACCTCGTCCCGGGCCAGCCCGGCGATATGGGCCGTGACCGTCTCCAGGATGTCCGACCAGGCCGACTCGTCGCCGAGCACGAGGTAGTTGAGGGTCAGCCCGTCGGTCACGGCGGCCAGGTAGCGCGCCAACGTGCCCACGGGCACGTGGAGTCGCAGGTCCATGCTGTCGCGCAGCCCGCCGATCAGTTCGGCGTAGGCGTCGCCGTAGAGCTCGTACTGGCGGCGGGCCAGATGCTCGAAGCCCGGCTCGCGCAGGGCGTACTGGGTGAGTTCGTAGGTGAGCATGTGCTCGTCGGGGTGGCCGCGGACATGGTCCCAGTAGGCCTCGAAGCCGGCCCGGACCGTCTCCACGAGCGTGGCCCGGGGCCGCAGGGCCTGCTTGACCACGGTCACGGAGTGGGCGGTGAGGGTGGTGATGACCGACTCGACGAGGGCCTGCTTGGAGTCGAAGCAGTAGTGGAAGACGCTCAGGGACACACCCGCTTCGGCCGCGATGGACCGGGTCGTCGTCTTCGAGACGCCGTCCCGGGCCATCGCCCTGATCGCCGCTTCCGTCAGCTGCCTGCGCCGTTCCGCCGACGGCATGCGTGCCATGTGAGTCCTCGCTGGGTCGTGACCTCGATCAGGCGCTGTGCACGCCGACGTCGTAGAGCGAGTATCCCCAGTTCGTGCCGCGCTGAAGGCCCTGTACGCGAACATAGCGGGCCGGGGTGCCGGCGAACCTGGCCGTGTCCAGGCCGCCGTCGCCGGAGGTGGTGGACCAGACGGTCCGCCAGTTCGTGCCGTCGGTGGAGACCTCGATGCGGTACGCCTTCCCGTACGCCCGCTCCCAGTCGAGCGTGACGCGGCCGACCAGGTTCGTGGCCCCCAGATCGACCTGCCACCACTGGTCGTCGCTCCAGTCGCTGGCCCACCGGGTGCCGCCGTCGCCGTCCACGGCCCGGCCCGGCCGGTAGCTGGTGAAGAGGCTCCACTCGGACGAACTGGCCTTCGCCGTGCGGCCCTTGGCGAGATCGACCGACGCCTGGTGCTGCTCGGTCGCACTCAGGGTGTCCAGGTAGGACTCGGCGCCGCGGAAGAGGTCGTCCACCACGCCCTGGCCGCCGACCTTCCGGATGTCCTCGATCCAGTCCGGGATCATGCCGACGTGGGCGCCGCCGTCGGTGTTGAAGTCGAACGTGCGCTGCCCGGTGGTGAGTCGGTCGACGACCGAGCCGCCGTCGACGCTCCTGAAGGGGTAGGTGACCTTGTTCGGGGCGTCCGCGCCGCGCGGGGCGGGATGGCTGCCGACGCCGTTGAAGTCGGTGCCGAAGCCGTAGCCCACGTGGTACTTGTCGCGCAGCGCCTCGGTGCGCTTCGCCTCCGCGGCGAACCCCTCCGAACCGTGCATGTACTGGGCGACGAAGCCACCGAGGGAGTAGACCCGTTCGGTCCAGCCGGCGTCCATCCAGCTGTGCGAGGAGATCACGCCGGGGTAGGACGCGGCGTCGAAGATGTCGAGCACCCGCCCGACCGCCTTGACGCTCATGTGGTCGACCTCCAGCATCATCTTGCGCTTCATCATGCCGTGCACGGCGTACTCGCCGAGGTCGGTGAGCCCGCGTTTGTTGCACTGGGCGTCGCTGTCGTAGGACGGGACGGCCACTCCGGCCGGCAGGTCCTTCGCCGCGCCGGAGGACGCGTTGCCGATGGGGTTGTCGTGCTGCGGGCCGGTGCACTTCTCGGTCTGCCAGAAGGTGCCGGTCGACAGGAACTGTCCGACGTCGATGGCCGTTCCGAGGCTGCCGGAGTCGAAGCGCACGCCGCACAGCGCGTTGTCGAACTTGTGGCACAGGAACATCGAGCGCACGCCGAGCCCGTACAACTCGTCGAGTCCCTTGTCGATGTCGGCCTTGCTGCACTGCGGGATGTCCAGGATCTGCTTGCAGCCGAACGGCTCGGAGGTCTCGACGCCCAGGATCACCGCCAGCTTGCCCTGCTTGACGACCTCACGGGCCTGGGCGCTGTCGGTGACGATCCGGAACCAGCCCTTGCCGGCGCCGCCGTACATCGTGTCGATGTAGTCCTGGAGCCGGTACGTCATCTTCGCCTGGAGCCGGATCGAGGTCATCTCGTCGCAGCTGCGGTCCTTGAAGGGGTAGACCGAGCAGATCACGCCGTTGGTGACGAGGTCGTTGACGAGGACCCGCTGGCCGCCGCGCCAGGCGCGCTCCAACCAGGCGTAGTAGTCGGCCTGGTGGGTCATCGAGTCGTACGCCGGCCAGTCCTTGAAGGTCGGCCAGCCGACCGGATCGTGCCGTCCGTCGCCGCCGTGGGTGATGTAGTCGAAGACGGCGAGCGTGCCGTCGGGGTAGTGCTCGGGGCAGTCCTTGAGGGCGTCGGCGACCCCGGCCTCGGAGAAGACCTTGCCGCAGATCAGCCGCCCGCCGAACGCCTCGTTGGAGAACAGGTGATTGTGCGCGTCGACGAACCCGCGCACCTCGCCCGCGGAGTCGGTGCCGGTGAACGGTTCGCCCGTCACGCCGATCCCGGAGTCCGGGGCGGGGCGCGCGGTCGGGATCCACCAGTCCCCGGCGGCCGCGGAACTCGGGGTGGGGCCAAGGGTCATGGCCAGCACCAGGAAGAGCAGCGACAACACGGTGACGTTCTTGCGTCTGCGGTACCAGCGTCGAGTCAGCGTCACTTCCCACGCCTCTCAGTCGGCGGGACGGCGGGCTTGACCGGTCGGTGAGCTTGTCATGACCCGCGCAATACTGAGGGGAGGATGGCGGGGAGCCCTTCATGAGTCAAGGGTCCGGGACGCTTGACCTGATGAAGGGGCGAGGTACGCCTGGCGGGCCCGCGTCACCACCACCGTGACGTCTCGTGCCCGGCCGGCTGCCGGTGGACGACGTCGTACGTGTCCGGGGCGGAGAGGCCGTACGTGTCGGGTTCGGACGGGGGCACCACCAGGACGTCGCCCGTCGGACCGGGCCACCGGCCGGCCTGTACCGGATACGGTGCTCAGGGCACCGTGGCCGTGTCGCCGAGGGCGGCGTCACGGTATGCGTCGACGAGGTCCGCGTCGCCGCGGGGACACGCCGGTCCGACTCCGCCGCGGGGATCCTCGCCGTACACCACGCCGCTGCCGTCCGCCCGCTGCAGGGGTCGTGCTCCCGTCCCGGCCGGCACAGCCGCCCGGGAGGACACAGGGCTGCCGGCCGGACGTGCCACACCTCGCCGCGGCCAGTCGGCACGTCGGCCTGAGCAGACAGGTCGGCCGGACGCCGTGGGGTGGCCCGCACCCTTGCGTGGGAGGAAGCAGGCCACCCCGGTCCCTCCCCGTGCCGCTCCCGGGGGGGCGTCAGGAGCACCACGGAAGTGGTCTGGGAGGTGCACGGGCCTGACCGGCTGGCGGTCACCCGTGATCGGTTCAGCCCGTGCCGGACACTCTTCCAGCGCGCGGCCGGCGCGTCGTGTCACCCGGCCCGGGACGAACCCGGCCGGGCGACACGTCGGCCCTACCGCCCGGCCGCCGGTACTCCGCGCTCCGGGCCGGACTGCGAACCGGCCCGTTTCACGGGATGGTTCATCCGGTGAACGCGGCGGTGCCGTTCGGGACGCCGAGCCCGGACGGGCCGTCGTACCCGGTGGCCCCGGTGCACAGGTAGGAGCCGCCGCAGCTCCCGTTGGAGCCGCTGGTGACGTCGTACAGCGCCGAGGGGTGCGCATACGGGAACGACGCCGGGTAGGAACCCGCGGACGGGGCGCCGCCCAGCGCGTAGGTCGCCGCGATCAGCGGGGAGGAGGCGCTGGTACCGCCGAAGACCATCCAGCCGGAGGCCGCGCGGAAGGTGTCGTAGACCGCGACACCGGTGTTCGGGTCGGCGACCGCCGACACGTCCGCCACCGTGCGGTCGGCGCAGCCGGTGTCCTTCTGCCAGCCGGGCTTGGCGTCGTGGGCGGAGCAGCCGGAGCCCGCTCCGCTCCAGACCGTGTCGGTCCAGCCGCGGGAGGTCGAGGCGGTCTTCAGGGACGTGCCGCCCACCGCCGTCACGTACTTGGACGCCGCCGGGTACTCGACTCCGTAGCCGTTGTCGCCGGAGGAGACGGTGATGGCCACACCCGGGTGGTCGAAGTAGCTGGAGTCGTAGGTCGAGTCGCTGGAGGACTCGGAGCCGCCGTAGCTGTTGGAGACGTACTTCGCCCCCAGCCGCACGGCGGTGTTCACGGCCGTGCCCAGGTTGGTCATGCTGGCCGAACCGGCCTCGACGAGCATGATCTTGCAGTTCGGGCACGCCGCGCTGACCATGTCGACGTCGAGGGAGATCTCCTCGGCCCAGCCGGAGTCTCCGCGCGGGTAGCTGGTACCGCCGTTCTGGTCCACCTTCGTGAAGCAGCCGTTGGCCGTGGTGCAGGCGGGCAGTCCGTACTGGGCACGGTAGACGGCGAGGTCGGACTCGGCGTTCGGGTCGTCGTAGGCGTCGACGATCGCCACCGTCTGGCCCGAACCCCCGCTCGCGGAGGGCAGGTTGTACGCCGCCTGGAGTGAGGCGGGGCCGTAGCCGGAAGGAGCGGCGGCAGCCAGGGCGCTCTCGGCATGCGCGGACGCCGGGGTGCCCGCGGTGACCTGCAAGGCGTTGCAGGCCATCTCGCCCTTCTTCGTCGGGGCGGCGCAGGCGTGGGCGACGGTGACGCCGTGCGAGGGGGAGTCGGTGACCTGGGCCGCCTGACCGTCAGGGGCGGCCAGGGCGAGGGTGGCTGTGGCAAGTGCGGCCACGGCGGTGAGGGAAACGGTTCTGCGCAACGTACGTCCTCCGCATGGTGGATGAACCGGGAAGGGCTGTGGGGGGTGCGCGGTACGACCTCGGCGCGGGGTGTGCGCCGTGGCCGCGGAGACCGTACGAATGTCGGGGCCACGTCAACAAGGTGGAAAGTTGAAGCGGGAACGTTCCTTTGCCGTCCCTGAGACGATCATGTTCCTTTCTTGAACGGACCATGGTCAAAAAGCTGCCCGATCATGGCTTGACCGGCCCGCGCGGGCGTCAAGTGCGGTGCGTCGGGCGCTTGTTCAGCGCGACACCGCGAGGATCACCGTGACGCACGTCGTGATCAGTGCGGTGGTGATCACGGCCATGCCGATCAGGGTTCCGCGGAGCCATCGGCCGAGACGCATGCGGTGCTGCGCCTCCATCTCGCCGATGCGGGCGGCGATGTGATCGGTCACCATGCGGGCGACGTAGGCCTGCTCGTCCAGATACCAGCGCTCGATGTCCGTCTTCTGCCCGCGGGTCAGCCCCTGAGTCCGGGCGGTGAACTCGTCCACGCGCCGGTGCGCGGCCCGCAGATGCGCCTCCCGGTACAGGAAGTCGTCGATGTCGTTCAGGCCGCGTGCGGCCTCCTTGCCTGCGTCCATGGTGCACCTCCAGAGAGGGTCGCGAGCGCGTGCGAGGGGGCAGGTGCCGTGCCTGGGGCCCTTGAGCGCGTACGGCGCGCCCGTCGCCGTCCCGAACATGGCCGGACCGCCATGGAAAGCTTGCTCACGTCGGCCGGGCACTATGCAGCAGGTCGTGCGGTACGTCCTGTTGAGCCCTTCCCGGCCGGTTCGGATCGGACTGCCCGAAGAGCGGTCCGCCGGGCGGGGACGGGGGCGCATCGGGCGAGTCCCCTCGCCGCGGGACGGGCCGGCGGCGCCGCTCGGCCGAGCCGGGTTGCCGAAGAAGCGCTCTGCCCCGCCGGGTTCGGCGCACGGCCCCGGCGCCCGCCCGACCCGCGGCGCACATCAGGACACCGCCCCGGCCGGCACGGCGGCACGCGGCACGCGGCAGGGCGGCAGGGCGGCACGCGGCAGGGCGGCAGGGCGGCAGGGCGGCACGTTCCGGTTCGGCCGCCCCGAAGGAGCTCGCGAGGCGGCCGCGCGTGGCGATCCGCGCCGTCGTGGCGGCCTCGGCGGCCCCTGCGCCATCGGGCTGTTCTGCGTGTCCACGGACGTTCTCGTTTCGACCGGTGCAAAGGGCGGGCGCGCACCGGGTGCGGTGCGCTCATCCACTAAGACAGAACAGGTCCGCGATATGTGACACCGCCGCCGGAACCGGCGGCCGATGCGGTGTGCGCCGACCGGCACAAGGAAGCGGCCGCGGAGGCGTGTGCTGGGCAGCCGGCCGGGTCGGCTCCCCACGGACCGTTGACCGGGCCGCGCCCGTTGACCGGGCCGCGCCCGTTCCCCGCTCCGCCCCCCAGAGGTTACTGTTCGGTAGAGAACACGCCGCGCCACCGGAGGTGCCCGCATGACGCCCGATCGTGCCGCAGGTCTCGCGGAGACCGCCCGTGCGCTGGCCGACGGGGAGGTGAGCTCCCGGGCGCTCGTCGAACAGGCGCTGGCGCGTATCGAGGCGAGCCGGTCCACCGTCAACGCCTTCCGGATCGTACGGACCGAGGCCGCGTCGGCCGAGGCCGGCGCCGCCGACGGGGAACTCGCCGCCGGTGTGCGGAAGCCGCTGCTCGGCGTGCCCGTCGCCGTCAAGGACGACATGGACGTCGCCGGTGAGCCGACCGCCTTCGGGTGCGACGGGGACTTCCCGCCCGTCGCCGAGGACGGCGAGGCCGTACGGCGGCTGCGGGCGGCCGGGGCCGTCATCATCGGCAAGACCAACACCTGCGAGCTCGGGCAGTGGCCCTTCACCGAGGGCCCGGCGTTCGGTGCGACCCGCAACCCGTGGAGCACCGAGCACACCCCCGGCGGCTCGTCCGGCGGGTCGGCGGCGGCCGTCGCCGCCGGGCTCGTACCCGCCGCCCTCGGCTCGGACGGAGCCGGCTCGGTCCGCATCCCCGCCTCCTGGACCCATCTCATCGGCATCAAGCCCCAGCGCGGCCGCATCTCCACCTGGCCGCGCGGCGAGTCCTTCCAGGGCATCACCGTCAACGGCACCCTCGCCCGTACGGTGGCGGACGCGGCCCTGCTGCTCGACGCGGCGAGCGGCAACCACGATCTCGATCCGCACCGCCCGACGCGCATCCACGCGTCCGAGGCCGTCGGGCGCGAGCCCGGACGGCTGCGCGTCGCGCTCGCCCTCAAGCCGCCGTTCACCGCCCTGCCCGCGCGCCTGCAGCCGGAGGTGCGGGCGCGGGTCGTGCAACTGGCGGAAAAAATCAGCGCGTTGGGGCATGTGGTCGAGGAGGCCGACCCGCCCTACGGGCAGATCGGGCTCACCTTCATCCCCCGCGCCACCGCCGGGCTCGCCGAGCGTGTGGCCGAGGCGCCGTTCCCCGCGCTGCTCGACCGCCGCACCCGTGACGCCGCCCGGCTGGGCCGACTGCTCGGCGGCGCACCGCTGCGGGCCGCCCGGCGCGCGGAGGCCGTACTGCACCGCCGGATCGGCGGCTTCTTCGAGTCGTACGACGTCGTCCTCGCGCCGACGACGGCCGCTCCCCCGCCGCGCATCGGCGCGATGCTGCCGCTGAGCGGCTTCGCCACCGACCGTGCGATGATCGCCGCCTGCCCGTACGCCTGGCCGTGGAACGTCCTCGGCTGGCCCGGCGTCAACGTCCCCGCCGGCTTCGTCGCCGGCGGGCTGCCCGTCGGGGCGCAGCTGCTCGGGCCCGCGGGCAGCGAGCCGCTGCTCATCTCGCTCGCCGCGCAACTGGAGTCCGAGCTGCGCTGGCACGAGGCGTGGCCGCCGGGACGGGCCGTCACGGACGCCTCGGCGGCCTGAGCGGAGGGCGGTTGGGCTCCGAAATCGCCTTTCGGGGCCGCACGAGCGGGCGTTAGGGTGCACCCGGTCAGTGACTCCGGTGATGCGCGAGGAACGAGGACATGGTCGGTCGCCAGAGCACGCGTTGACGTATGAGGCCGTGAGCGGCCCGTCATCGCGTGCCGCCCTTGACGCGCGGCACGGCGAGCCTTCCTTTCCCGCTGCCTGACAGGGCCGTGCGCATCATGGTCGTGCGCCGGCTCGCGGGTCTCGTCTTCGGTCCCCCGAGGGGTCCCTGTGCCGTCCTCTTCCGCCGCGTCCTCTTCCTCCCCGTCCTCTTCCGGCTCCTCCTCTTCCGCCTCCTCCTCTTCAGGCCTGTGGCGGGACGGCGACTTCCGCAGGCTCTGGCTGGGCCAGACGGCATCCCAACTGGGCGAACAGGCAAGTCTGCTGGTTCTGCCGCTCTTCGCCGTCCTGACGCTCGGCGGGACCTTCGGCCAGCTGGTGAACGTCACGCTCATGGCGGTCCGGCAGACCGTCACTCCGGACGCGATGCAGGGCCGCGCCGCCGCGACGATCAACTGCGTCGGCATGGGCCTGGCGGCGCTCGGCTCGCTGCTCGGCGGCTTCCTCGCGGAGGCGTGGGGGACGCGCACCAGCCTCCTGGTGACGGCCGCGGGCATGCACCTGTCGCCGGCGCTGATGGCCCTGTCCCCGCTCGCGCGCCTGGGCCGGACGCTTCCACCGCTCCCGCAGGCGTCGACGGCGGTCATCGCGCCGGCCGAGCTCCGTGCGGACGCGCGGAAGATGACCGGCGCTGGGGAGGAGCCGGGTGGGTGAGCAGGGCGGGGGTCCCTCGTGGTGCCGGGTTAGGCGCGGGAGCGCGGTTTCGCCGGCGCAGCGGGTGGCGGTGGGGAGGGAGGCGGAGGAAGAGGCGGTGCGGGATCCGGCACCCGCGCCGTCTAAGGTGCCTCCGTGACCGCCTACACCGATGAGAACGTCCCCGGCCGCTACGGCCCCACCGCCACCACCGAGGCCGACCCGCGCCAGGTCGGCAGGGTGCGCACCGAGTACGCCCCGGCGCACGACGGCGACCCCGACCCCGGCGAGATCGTGTGGACCTGGGTGCCCTTCGAGGAGAACGACGGCCGCGGCAAGGACCGCCCCGTGCTCGTCGTCGCCCGCGAGGCCGGCAGCACCCTGCTCGCCGTCCAGCTCTCCAGCAAGCGCCACGACGGCGACCGCGAGTGGGTGGCCATCGGCAGCGGCCCCTGGGACCGCACCGGCCGCGACTCCTGGGTCGACGTCGACCGCGTCCTGCGCCTCCACGAGGACGGCATGCGCCGCGAGGCCTGCGCCCTGGACCGGGGGCGGTTCGACCTGGTGCGCCGGCGGTTGGCCGAGCGGTACGGCTGGAGCTAGGGCTGTGAGCGGGAAGGTTCACCGGCCCGTGGGGCCGCACGGCTGACGAGCCCGCTGGACGCTGTGGCCTCCGGAGGTCGCCGGCGGGCCTGGTGGTCCCCCCGGCACCGTCAGCCGACGGTCAACAGGCCCGCGCCCAGCGCGATCAGTGCCGCGACCTTCGCCAGCTCCAGGCCGACGTAGTAGAGGTGCTCGTGGGAGCGCGGCAGGTCCTCGCCCGCCAGGATCCGGTCCGACCTGCGGTTCAGCCGCGGGCGCACCACGAGCAGCTGTGCGAGGAGCAGGACCACCGTGGCGACGACCGGGGCCACCACCTCCGTCGGCGCGTCGCCGACGACGACCGCCACCACGACCGCCACGGCGAGCACCGCCTCGACGAGGTTCAGTGCCCGGAAGACCAGCCGCCCGATCCCCAGCCCGAGCGGGATGGTCACGCCGGGGGCGCGGAACTTCAGCGGCGCCTCCAGGAACGAGATCGCGAGCACCATGCCGAGCCAGACGAACGTCATCGCGACCGCCGCCGCGGCCCACGTGGGGTACATCAGGCCCGCCCTTCTGCCATCTCTCGCGGTACGGGCGCCAGATGGGCCAGACACGCGTCGGGTTCGGCGAACGGTTCGAGATGCGTCGCCGTCAGCGGGGCGCGCATCCCGGCCAACGCCCCCTGCATCAAGGACAGATGGAGGGGACACACCAACTGCGGGTGCTCCTCGGCGAGTTCCAGGAAGGGACAGTGCCGCAGCCGGATCGGTGACGGCGTTCCGCCGTCGCCTCCGCCGCTCGTGGAGGCGACCGGGTCGAAGCCGAGGTCGTCCAGCAGTCCTACGAGCCGGGTGACGGCCTCGTCGGCGGCGGGCCGAGCGGACGGCGGCGCGGACGGTTCGGACAGGGAACGGCCCCAGACCTCCCCCGCCTCCACGACCGTGGACCGCGCGCCGGGCCCGTCCGCCGCCAGTCGGCCGAGCAGCATCCGCGCAAGCATCCGGTAGCGGCGGGCCCCGCCGCGGTCCCTGCCCGGCCGCGGAACGTAGACCGTACGCGGCCGTCCCGGCCCGGACGGCTCCAGCACCTCGGGCTCGACGAGCCCTTCCTCGACCAGCGCCCGCAGATGGAACCGCACGGTGTTGGGGTGGACGCCGAGCCGCTCGGCCGCTTCCGCGACACCGAGCGGATCCGGGGCCGCGCGCAGCACGTCGAGGACTTCACGGCGACGCGGGCTGACGCGCTCACGCGCACGAGACATTCCGACGCCCCCTTCTTTCCCACACCTGCGGTGCCACCTGCGACTATTTTCTCCAAGCAGAAGCTGTAACAATTCTACGGCACGCTGGGGGGCAGGCGAGAGGGAGGAAGGGGCAGCCGATGACCAGCGCCGAGACACAGGGAGGCCACGCGCCGGACGGGCCGACCGCGCGCATCCTCTGCGACACCGCCGCCCTGGCCGCCGCGGCACCCTCCGAGGCCGCCGTGGCGTGGAAGCTCACCGAGAGCGGGCGCCAACTCGACGCCAATCTGGTGCGGTTGGCCCCCGGCGGTCAGGTCGCGCGGCACGCGGAACCGGACCTGGACGTGCTGCTGCTGATCGTCTCGGGCGGCGGCACCCTCGGTGACCGGGACGCAGACGGCCCGGGCCGGGAGCCGCAGCCCCTCACCCCCGGCGCACTGGTCTGGCTCCCCCACGGATCCACCCGCAGCATCACCGCGGGCGACGACGGCCTCGCCTATCTGACCGTGCACCGCCGCCGCCCCGGCATGCGGATCGGCCGCGCCCCGCTGGACGCCGTCACGACACCGGCCGGAAAACAGGTCCCGGCCAGGAACTCATAGCCCCATTCCGCCGTCTACCTGGACGAGGCCCCCGCCGCATCCCCCGTCTGCGGGGGCCTCACCACCTGGCCGGCCACGCCTACGGCTGAAGCTGCCGCTCCGGGAACGCCCGCACGAACGCCCCGCGCACCGTGTTGCCCACCGTACGGTCCAGAATCCCGAAGGCGATGTGCTCGAAGCGGCCGCCGGGTCCGAGCAGTCCACGGAAGGCAGCCGCCACCTGCGCCGGATCATTCTGGAACACCCCGCAGCCCCAGGCGCCGAGCACCAGTCGGCGGTAGCCATGGGCCACGGCCGTCTCCAGCACCCGCTCGGCGCGCACGGCCAGAGCCCGCGGCAGCTCACCCGCCCGCTCCGGTGCCCTGCGCCTGATCACGCCCGCGTTCGGAGCCGCCGCGGTCAGGAAGCCCGCGGTGTACGGCTCGTCCAGCAGGCCGCCGCGGTCGTCGCGGAAGACGGGCACCGCCGGTGAGTGGATGACACGGTCGGTGTAGAACGGGTCGCGGTGGGTGCGGTGATGGTCGTAGAACTCCCGCACCTCGACCAGGCACGCGTACAGCGCGGAGGCGCGGCACAGGGCCTCCTCCTGCGCCTGGGCGCCGTTGAGGTAGCCGCCGCCGGGGTTGCGGGCCGAGGCGAAGTTGAGCACCGCGACCTCGCCGCCGAGCCGGCGCGCGGCCTGCAGGCTGCTCTCGCCGGTGACCTCGAAGAAGGTGTCGGCCCCGGTCACCGGCGCCACCCGGACCGGCTCCGGTCCGTACATCCGCGTCCCGGCCCGCGCCGACCGCACCGCCTGGGCGATCGGCCTCTCGCGCCCGTCGGAGGTGCGATACATCCCCGCCGCGACGATCTCTTCCGTCTGCTGCGCGATGCCGCGCAGGCGCGCGCTCACGGCGCCACCCCCGTGAGCGCCGTGCGCGCGCGCCGCGCGTTCTCCCCCGTCGTGCTCATGGACCGATCCTGGGCGATGCTGGTCTAGCCGTGCAACAGAGTTTCCGGAAGCGCGAACGGCCGGGAAAACCCCGGCGAACGCGTGGAGTGAGGAGATTACCGAGCCGGAACGTACAGATACGCACCCTTGTGCGATTCGGCGTGAGGGTCTTGGGTGGGACGAGTGCTGCCGTCCGGGCACCTGACGGCCCGGGGCGGCGGCACACTCGAATCTCAGGAGGTTCCTGGCATGTCCGATACGCCGAGTACCACTCCGGCGCCCGACTGTACGGAGCCCCGCACCGCCCTCACCCCGCCCGAGGTGGAGGCACTGGTCCGGGGCATCTGTTTCAAGACCGGCCCACCGCGCACCGTCGGTGTGGAGGTGGAATGGCTCGTCCACGAGCTGCGCACACCGCAGCTCCCCGTCACAACCGATCGACTCGAAGCGGCCTACGCCGCTCTGCGGAACGTACCTCTGAGGTCGGCGCTCACCATAGAGCCCGGCGGTCAGCTGGAGCTCAGCTCGCCGCCCGCCGCCTCCTTGATGGAGTGCATCCGCACCGTCTCCGCCGACCTCGACGCCGTCCGCGCGGTCCTCACCGCGCAGGGACTCGGCCTCGTCGGCATCGGCCACGATCCATGGCACGCGCCCCGCCGGTTCCTGCGCGAACCGCGCTACGACGCCCTGGAGGCCTGTCTCGACCGGACCGGACCGGCCGGCCGCCGCATGATGTGCACCTCGGCCTCCGTCCAGATCAGCCTGGACTGCGGATACGAGGAGCCCGGCCCCCTCGGCCACGGGCGGCGCTGGTGGCTGGCCCACCAGCTGGGAGCGGTCCTGGTGGCCGCCTTCGCCAACTCCCCGCTCGCCGGCCGGCAGCCCACGGGCTGGCGCTCCACCCGGCAGCTGCTGTGGCTGGAGATCGGCCCCGGCCGCGCGGGCGCGCCCCCGCTGAACGGCGACCCACGCCGGGCCTGGGCCCGGCACGTCCTGGACGCGCCGGTGATGTGCGTGCGCAAGGACGACGGGCCCTGGGACGTTCCGGAGGGGCTGACCTTCCGGCAGTGGGCCGAGTCCGGGGCTCCGAGGCCGCCGACCAGGGAGGATCTCGACTACCACATCACGACCCTGTTCCCGCCGGTCAGACCGCGCGGCTTCCTCGAACTGCGCATGATCGACGCGCAGCCCGGCGAGGACGGGTGGATCGTCCCGCTCGCCGTGACCGCGGCGCTCTTCGACGATCCGGAGGCCGCCGAGACGGCGTACCGCACCGTGAAGCCCCTGGCGGAGCGGGCCCTCGCGCTGCCCGCGCCGCACAACCCCCTGTGGATCGAGGCCGCCCGCGACGGCCTGGCCGATCCCGAACTGCACGAGGCGGCGATCACCTGCTTCGCCGCGGCGCTGGAGGCCCTGCCCAGGATCGGCGCCACCACCGAGGTCACGGACGCCGTGGCGGCGTACCTCGACCGCTATGTCATCCAGGGCCGCAGCCCGGCCGACGATCTGCTGGACCGGGTGCGCGGCACGGACCGGCGCCCGCACGGGAAGGACATCCGCACATGACCGACCCCTCCATCGACGCCCCTCCCATCGACGAGTCCACCGCGGAGACGCTCCGCGAGCGGGCGCTGACCACACTCGTCACCGCCCGTGCCCGCACCACGCTCCTGACCAGCTGCGTCGAGGAGCCCGACCTCACCGCCCAGCACTCGCCGCTGATGTCACCGCTGGTGTGGGACCTGGCGCACATCGGCAACCAGGAGGAGCTGTGGCTGCTGCGGGCGGTCGCGGGGCGGGAGGCGATGCGGCCCGAGATCGACGGCCTCTACGACGCCTTCGAGCACCCGCGCTCCGAACGGCCCTCGCTGCCGCTGCTGCCGCCCGCCGAGGCGCGTACGTACGCGGCCGAGGTGCGCGGCCGTGTGATGGACGTGCTGGAGGGCGCTGCCTTCCACGGGACGCGGCTGACCGAGGCGGGCTTCGCCTTCGGGATGATCGCCCAGCACGAACAGCAGCACGACGAAACGATGCTGATCACCCATCAGCTCCGCAAGGGCCCGCAGGCCCTGGCCGCCCCCGACCCCGACCCCGTCCCGCTGTTCACCGGTCCGGCCGAAGTGCTCGTGCCCGGCGGCCCGTTCACCATGGGCACCTCCACCGAGCCGTGGGCGCTGGACAACGAACGCCCGGCGCACCGGCGGGAGGTCGCGTCCTTCCACATCGACACCACGCCCGTCACCAACGGCGCCTACCAGGCGTTCATCGAGGACGGCGGCTACGACGACGCACGCTGGTGGACGCCCGAGGGCTGGGCGCACATCCGCACCCACCGGATCCAGGCGCCGCTGTTCTGGCACCGTGACGGCAAGCAGTGGCTGCGCCGCCGCTTCGGCGTCACCGAGGTGGTGCCGGCGGACGAGCCGGTGCTGCACGTGTGCTGGTACGAGGCCGACGCCTACGCCCGCTGGGCCGGTCGCCGGCTGCCCACCGAGGCCGAGTGGGAGAAGGCCGCCCGGCACGACCCGGCGACCGGCCGTTCGACGCGCTACCCGTGGGGCGACGCCGACCCGCTGCCCGAGCACGCCAACCTCGGTCAGCGGCATCTGCGCCCCGCCCCGGCCGGCAGCTACCCGCAGGGCGAGTCCCCGCTGGGCGTACGGCAGCTGATCGGCGACGTGTGGGAGTGGACGTCGAGCGACCTGGCGCCGTACCCGGGCTTCGAGGCGTTCCCGTACAAGGAGTACTCGGAGGTGTTCTTCGGGCCGGACTACAAGGTGCTGCGCGGCGGCTCGTTCGCCGTGGACCAGGTGGCCTGCCGGGGCACGTTCCGCAACTGGGACTACCCGATCCGGCGGCAGATCTTCTCCGGGTTCCGCACCGCCCGCTCCGCGGGGGACGCCTGATGTGCCGTCACCTCGCCTACCTGGGGCCGGCGGAGCCGCTCGGCAGCGTCCTGGTGCGGCGCCCGCACGCTCTGTACCGGCAGTCGTGGGCGCCCCGCCATCAGCGCCACGGAACGGTGAACGCCGATGGTTTCGGGGTGGGTTGGTACGCCGAGGGGGACCCGGTGCCGGCCCGCTACCGCCGGGCCGGGCCCATCTGGGCCGACCTGTCCTTCGCCGACCTGGCCCGTGTCGTCCGCTCGGGTGCCGTGCTGGCCGCCGTACGGGACGCCACCCTGTCCGGGGCGGACGCGGAGGCCGCGGCGGCGCCGTACGCCGCCGGGCCCTGGCTGTTCAGCCACAACGGGGCGGTGAAGGGCTGGCCGGGCTCGCTCGCCCCGCTCGTCTCCGCGCTGCCCGCCGTCGACGTGCTGTCGCTGGAGGCCCGTAACGACTCGGCGCTCGTCTGGGCGCTGGTCCTGGCGCGGCTGCGCGACGGCGACGACGAGGGGCAGGCGCTGGCCGACACGGTCCTGGAGGTCGCCGAGGCGGCCCCCGGGTCACGGCTCAACCTCCTGCTCACCAACGGCGAGACGATCACCGCGACGACCTGGGGCGACACCCTGTGGTATCTCGCCCGGCCCGGCCGCGGCACCGTCGTGGCGTCCGAGCCCTACGACGACGACCCGCACTGGCAGGAGGTCCCCGACCGCACCCTGCTCGCGGCGAGCCGCACGGACGTGCTGCTCACCCCTCTCAAGGAGCCGAGCGACACCTCGGCACCCGCACTGCCGAAGGAGCCCCGTACGTGAGTCCGTTCCTTCTCACCCGCACCCTGCCCGAGGACGCCACCGACGCGGCCCTGCGCACCGACGTCCAGCAGGGCCTGACCGGCACACCCAAGACGCTGCCGCCGAAGTGGTTCTACGACGCCCGCGGCAGCGAGCTGTTCGAGCAGATCACCGAGCTGCCCGAGTACTACCCGACCCGCGCGGAGCGGGAGATCCTCATCGCCCGCGCCACCGAGATCGCCGCCGCGACCGGTGCCCGCACCCTGATCGAGCTCGGCTCGGGCTCCTCCGAGAAGACCAGGCACCTGCTCGACGCCCTCACCGGCCTGGACACCTACGTCCCGGTCGACGTCAGCGAGAGCGCGCTCACGCAGGCGGGCCAGGCCCTGGTCGCCGAGCGTCCGGACCTCCGCGTCCACGCCCTGATCGCCGACTTCACGGCCGGACTGACCCTCCCGGACACGCCCGGCCCCCGGCTGATCGCCTTCCTCGGCGGCACGATCGGCAATCTGCTCCCGGCGGAACGGGCCGCCTTCCACGCCGCGATCCGCTCCCTCCTCTCCCCCGGCGACGCGCTGCTGCTCGGCACGGACCTGGTCAAGGACGAGAAGGTGCTGGTGCGCGCCTACGACGACGCGGCCGGCGTGACAGCCGCCTTCAACAAGAACGTCCTGACCGTCGTCAACCGTGAGCTGCGCGCGGACTTCGATCCCGACGCCTTCGACCACGTCGCCCTGTGGGACTCCCGCGACGAGTGGATCGAGATGCGCCTGCGCTCCCGTGCGGCGCAGACGGTGAAGATCCACGCGCTGGACCTCGCGGTCGACTTCGCCGACGGCGAGGAACTGCGCACGGAGATCTCGGCGAAGTTCCGCCGGGACGGCGTGCGCACCGAACTGGCCGCGGCGGGGCTGGACCTGACCCACTGGTGGACGGACGAGGAAGGACGGTTCGCACTGTCACTGAGCGTGGCGAGGTAGGCCACCGCAGCAGGGTCGGGGCGGGTGCCGGCTTCGGCACCTGCCCCTTCCCGTCGGATCATCGCGATCCGTGCGCCGGCCTGGTCTCCCCGCGGACGGGGCGCGCGGTGCCACCCTCGTGATCCGGCCTCCGGACCGGCGCCGGTCCGGAGGCCGACTTCGTTCGCCGGCGCCTCAGTCCAGTCTGTTGAGCACATCGGTGATGCGGCGGGAGGCGCGGCGGGCCTCGGTCGCCGGGTCGGCTCCCGTGAGCACTTTGGTCATGTACGCCTTGATCGGGTTGTCCGCCTCGACCGCGCCCCACTGGGGCGTACTGGGCGTGGCCCGGCCCTGAGCGGCCCCCGCGGCCATGGCCGCGACCCCCTCCTCGTCGGCGACACGACGGGCGAGGTTCTTCTTGTTGGGGACGTAGTTCATGGTGCGGGCCAGGTCGGTGTCCCACCTGGCGCCGGTGAGCGCGGCGACGACGGCGACGGCGCCGTCGTGCTCGCGGGTGTTGTTCGGTATGACGAGGTCGGAGCCGCCGGTGAAGACGGCGCCGGGGTGGGCGGCGGTCGGCCCGGGCACCGGGAAGAAGCCCAGCTTGCCCTTCAGGCCGGGGTTCTGCCGGACGACGGTGCGGGCGAGGCCCGGGACCGCAACCATCTGCGCCACCTTGCCCTTGGCGAACACGCCCGCCTGCGGCGGGTGTTCCTCGTCGGCGCCGGTCGGTCCGTCGCCGAGGGCCTGCAGGTGACGGTAGAAGTCCATGCCGCGCAGGGCGGCCGGGGTGTCCAGGGTGCCGCGCCAGCCCTCGCCGTCACCGTCGTCGGCCAGGTCCCCGCCCTCGTCCCAGATGAACCCGGCGAGCGTGTACCAGTCCTGCCCGGCGAGGTAGATGCCCTGATTGCCGCCGGAGTGGAGCTTCTCCGTGACGTCGAGCCACTGCTCCCGGGTGCGGGGTACGGCCTCGATGCCGGCCTGGGCGAACAGGTCCTTGCGGTAGACGACGACCCGGTTGGCCGCGTACCAGGGGATGCCGTACTGGTGGGAGAGGAACTGCCCGGGCTCGGCGAGGCCGGGCAGCCAGCTCTCGCTGCCCCAGCGCAGCGCCGACTCCAGGGTCAGGTCGAGCAGCCGGCCGCCCTCCACGTACTGCGGCACCTGGGTGTTGCCGACCTCGATGACGTCGGGTCCCTCCCCGGAGCCGGCGTCCAGGGCGGTCTGCACCTTGTGGCCGATGCCGGTCCACTGCTGGATGCGGATGTTCAGCCGGAGGTGCGGGTTGTCACGCTCGAACGCCGCGGTGAACCGTCGCAGAAAGCTCTGCGAGGCGCTGTCCTTCATCAGCCATGCCGTGACGGTACGTCTGCTCTGTGCGCCCGGTTCGAGGCCGCAGGCGCTGACGAGTCCGACGGAGGAGAGGGCGAGGAGGCGACGACGTCTCACGAGGGGTCCTGTTCTGTCTGACGGACAGGGGAAAGGGCCCGACGTGGGGGGACGAGCGCAGGGGCTCGCACGGGTAGTCCGGGATTTTGGTATGGACCAATGCGGGGCGTCAAGGGGGGCGAAAGCCGCGCCGGTGGAGGAAGACGACCGGGGCGGCCGGCGCACCAGGGTGCGCCGGCCGCCCTCATGCCCTGCCGGAGTGTGCGGTGCGTGCCGCGGTCAGACGTTGACCCCGAAGTCCGAGGCGATGCCGGCCAGGCCCGACGCATAGCCCTGGCCCACGGCGCGGAACTTCCACTCGCCGCTGTGCCGGTACAGTTCCCCGAACACCATGGCCGTCTCGGTCGAGGCGTCCTCCGAGAGGTCGTAGCGGGCGATCTCCTGGCTGTTCGCCTGGTTCACCACCCGGATGAAGGCGTTGCGGACCTGGCCGAAGCTCTGGCCCCGCGCGTCGGCCTCGTGGATGGAGACCGGGAAGACGATCCGGTCGATGTCGGCGGGCACGCCCGCGAGGTCGACCTTGATGCTCTCGTCGTCGCCCTCGCCCTCACCGGTGAGGTTGTCGCCGGTGTGCTCCACCGAACCGTCCGGGCTGCGGAGGTTGTTGTAGAAGACGAAGTGCTGGTCGGAAGCGACCCGGCCGGCGGCATTGAGCAACAGCGCGGACGCGTCCAGGTCGTAGTCCGCTCCGGTGGTGGTCCGCACGTCCCATCCCAGACCGATCAACACCGCGCTCAGCCCCGGCGCTTCCTTGCTCAGCGACACATTGCCGCCCTTGCCCAGGGAAACTCCCACGGTTCATTCCTTCCGGTCGCGGGTGACTGTACGGTCACCCGGTTTCAACGCCGGATCCCACCTTTGCGGTTCCCACGCTTGCGCAACAACTAAAATGACGCCCGTGGAGACGATCGACGTGACGGGTTGGGAGACCGCGGTGCTCTCCGGAGGACCTGCCGACGGAGTGCGGATGAAGGTCTCCGACCGCCCGCGGGTGATCCAGGTGACGTACCCCTGCCAGGTGGAGGCCGGACCGCAAGGCCTGCGCGTGGAAGGGGTGTTCGTCTACCGCCGCGACTACGGCGTCAGCAGCGAGCCCCTGCGCTACGGCTTCGACATCGCCAGCCCCTGAGCGGCGTGGCACCCGGCGGGCCCGGCGGTGTGCTCAACCGCTCAGCGCCCGCAGTGCCTCGCGGGCCTGCTCGCGGTACTCCGCCACCCGCGCCATCTTGATGTCCTCGTAGCCGCGGACGGACTGCGGGAGTTCGGCGATCCGCACGACCGTGTCGGCGTTGTCCGGGGTGAGCCGGTCCAGGGCCTCGCGCATCAGCTCCTGGTACTGCGTGACCAGGGCGCGTTCCGTGCGGCGCACGGCGGCGAGCGCGAAGGGGTCCAGCGGGGTGCCGCGCAGCCGGCGGGCGGCCCGCAGCGCACGGAAGGCGGGTCCGCCGAGGCGGCGCAGGCGGATCTTGCGGTTCATGCCCAGAGCCCGCAGGACGGGCGGGTGCAGCATCACCGAGACCTTGGCGTCCGCGCCGAACTCGGCGCGGATACGGGCCTGTTCGGCCGGGTCGAGGTGCAGGCGGGCCACCTCGTACTCGTCCTTGTACGCCATCAGCTGGTGCAGTGAGGTGGCGAAGGCGTGCGCGATCCGCCGGGCGTCCTGCTCCCCGGCACGCTCGGTGGAGAGGCGGGTGACGGCCTCGACCGCCTGCCGGTAGCGGTCCGCGTAGGCGCTGTTCTGGTAGTCGGTGAGGTCGTCGGCGCGGAGGGCGACCGCCTCCTCCAAGGTGCCGCTGCGCGGGACCCGCTCCTGCGGTGCGGAGGCCCGCGCCACGGCCTCGGGGTCGAGCACCGCGGTGCGTCCCCAGCGGAAGGCGGCCAGGTTCTTCGCCACGGAGGCGCCGTTGAGCTCGATGGCGCGTTCCACCGCCGCCGCGCCGACGGGCAGGCAGCCGTGCTGGTAGGCCGCGCCGAGCAGCAGCATGTTGGCCGGCATGTGGTCACCGAAGAGCCGCTCGGCCAGGCCCTGGGCGTCCAGCGGGAGCAGCGCCTCGGAGCGGGTCGCCGAGGCGATCCTGCCGAGTGCGTCCTGGGGGCCGCCGGGCACCGCGACCTGCCGGGTGATCATGGCGGCGGTGGGCACGACGGCCGTGTTCACGACGGCGACCGTCCGCTCGGGCGAGCAGGCGGCCAGGGTGGCGTCGGACGCGGCGCCGAGCAGGTCGTAGCCGATGAGGACGTCGACGCCGGTGCCGGAGGCGCGCACCGCGCCGTCCACGGGGTCCTTCCCGATGCGCACGTCGCTGACGACGGGGCCGCCCTTCTGGGCCAGGCCGGTCTGGTCCAGGCCCGCGGCGTGCAGTCCGTCCAGGTGGGCGGCCATCTGCAGGATCTGGGAGACGGTGACGACGCCGGTGCCGCCGATGCCGGGCATGCGCAGGACGACTTCGTGGCCGGTGACGCGGCGCTCCGGCTCGGCCAGGGAGGCGGGCGGCTCGGGCAGCCGGGCGGGTGCGGCGGCGGCCGAGGTGCCCGGCTCGACCAGCAGGAAGGAGGGGCAGTCGCCCTTGAGGCAGCTCAGGTCGGAGTTGCAGGACGGCTGGTGAATGCGGGTCTTGCTGCCGAACTCGGTCTCGACCGGCTGCACCGACAGGCAGGTGGACTGCTCGGCGCAGTCGCCGCAGCCTTCGCAGACCCGCTCGTTGACCACGACCTTCTCGGCGGGCGCCGGCAGCAGGCCGCGCTTGCGCATCCGGCGTTCCTCGGCGGCGCAGCGGTCGTCGTGGATCAGCACCGTGACGCCCTCGACGGCGGCCAGTTCGCGTTCGACGTCGGCGAGGTCGTCGCGATGGCGGACGGAGGCCCGCGCGTCGAGCCGGGTCCCGCGGTAGGAGCGCGGCTCGGGCGTGGTGATGACGATCCGGCGCACGCCCTCCAGGACCAGGAGCCGGGTGAGCGCGACGACGTCCAGGCGCCCTTCGACGCTCTGCCCGCCGGTCATGGCGACGGCCTCGTTGTAGAGGAGCTTGTAGGTCATGGTCACTCCGGCCGCGACGGCGGCGCGGACGGCGAGCGAGCCGGAGTGGTGGAAGGTGCCGTCGCCGAGGTTCTGCACGAAGTGGCGGTCCTCGGTGAAGGGGGCGAGGCCGAACCACTGCGCACCCTCACCACCCATCTGCGTCACGCCGATCTGGTTGCCGCGCATGCCGCTGTCGTCGAGGGCGACCATGGCATGGCAGCCGATCCCGACGCCGACCAGGGTGTCCTCGGTGGTGCGGGTGGAGAGGTTGTGCGGGCAGCCGGAACAGAAGAACGGGGTGCGGGCGGCGACCAGCGGCAGCATGCGCGGTCCCGAAGGGCGCGCCTGTCGCACGAGTGCCGCGGCCCGGCCCGGCAGGCGGTCGGCGCCGATGAGGCGGGCCAGCGCGCGGGCCACCTCGTCGGCCTTCAGGGTGCCGCGCACCGGCAGCAGCGTACGGCCGCTCGCGTCGCGGCGGCCGAGGACGGCCGGTGCGCCGGGCCGGCCGTAGAGGGCCTGCTTGAGGTGGCCTTCCAGGAAGTCGGTCTTGTCCTCCACGACCAGCAGGCGCTCCAGGCCCTCGGTCAGCTCCGCCAGGTGGTCGCCGTCCAGCGGATAGGGCATGCCCAGCGCGATGAGCCGGATGCCGAGCCGCTCCGTCTCGGCCTCGTCGACGCCGAGGTCGCTCAGGGCCCGGCGCACCACGGCGAAGGACGTGCCGGAGGCGACGATGCCCAGGGTGGCCTGCCGGGCGGAGGCGACGACGCGGTTGAGGCGGTGCTCGCGGGCGTAGGCACGGGCGATGGCCAGCCGGCGGGTCAGCAGGTCCTGCTCGGCGTCCAGTGCGGCGGGCCCGACCAGCACCGGCGGCCTGCCGGCCGGACGGCGTTCGGGCAGGGGAACGTCACGGCCGAGGCCGGTCAGGTCGACGGTCGCCGAGGAGTCCGCGACGTCGGAGACGATCTTCAGGGCGGTCCACAGCCCCGCGGCCCGCGACAGGGCGACCGCGTGCAGGCCGTAGTCGATGAGTTCGCGCACCGATCCGGGCGCGAGCAGCGGCAGGTACAGGCTCTGGCACATCGCCTCGCACGAGCTGGGCAGCGTGGAGGACTTGCAGTCCGGGTCGTCCCCGATCCAGGCGACCGCTCCGCCCAGCGGCGCCGTGCCGGCCATCGTCGCGTGCCGGATCGCGTCCGCGGCCCGGTCCAGGCCCGGATTCTTGCCGTACCAGAACCCGGTGACACCCTCGTGGCGGGCTCCCGGCAGCCGGCCGAGCAACTGGGTTCCGCCGACCGCGGTGGCGGCCAGCTCCTCGTTCAGGCCGGCCCGGAAGACCACTCCGGCCTCGTCGAGGAACCGGGCCGCCCGGCCCATCTCCAGGTCGACGCCGCCCAGCGGTGAGCCCTGGTAGCCGGAGACGAAGACGCGGGTGTCCAGGCCCCGCTCCCGGTCCAGGCGCCGCTGCTCCAGCGTGAGCCGCACCAGCGCCTGCACCCCCGACATCAGGGCACGCCCGTCCTCGGCCGTGTACTTGGCGTCGAGCGACGAGGAGACGACCGGGACGCTCACGAGTTCCTCCATTGGATCCGGGGAGCAGAAGTGGGGCACAGCACACAACCGCTCGCCGGACGACGCAAGACCTGCCAGGCGAAATACCCTCAAGACGCAAAGAAATCGTGGACATGGGCCCACTTGCTTGATTCCATTGCGTCACAGGAGGCCGACGAAGGGGTGGCGATGACGCCGTACGCACTGGACGAGACGGATCACCGGCTGCTGCGCCTGCTCCAGGCGGACGGACGGCGCACGTTCTCGGAGATGGCTCCCGAGGTCGGCCTGTCGGTGGCCGCGGTGAAGCGCAGGATCGACCGCATGCGCGACGCCGGGGTCATCACGGGGTTCACCGTCCAGGTCGACCACGCCAAACTCGGCTGGGGCATCGAGGCGTTCACCGAACTCCGCTACGCCGGCACCACCAGCATCAAGGACATCCTCGCCAGCACGACCCGCACACCCGAGGTGCAGGCGGTGTTCACCATCGCCGGTGACCTGGACGCCCTGGTCCACATGCGGGTGCGCGACATCAACCACCTGCAGGAGGTCATCGACCGGCTGCGCGGCTCGGGCAAGGTGATCGGCACCAGGACCCTGATGGTGCTCGGCTCGTGGACGCGGGAGGACTGAGCCGGATCGCCGCGCCGCCCGCCGGCGGATGCAATTGCAGGGCGAACTGGTCTATGGGAAGAGGGCGTTGGCCAATAGGTTATGCGTGGAAGCATTCAACGAAGCCTCGGCCGAAAGACGGACGCCACGCATGACGGACCCTGAGACGACGCACGGACCCGCGGGTCACGCGAAGATCGACACTTCGGTGCCGCACTCGGCCCGGATCTGGAACTACTGGCTGGGCGGCAAGGACAACTACCCGGTCGACGAGCAGGCGGGCGACGCGTACACCGCCGTGTTCCCCGGCATCGTCACCATCGCCCGCAGCAGCCGCGCCTTCCTGCGGCGCAACATCACGTACCTCATCACCGAGGCCGGAATCCGGCAGTTCCTGGACGTCGGAACGGGTCTGCCGACCGCCGACAACACGCACGAGGTGGCCCAGCGGCTGGCACCCGAGGCACGGATCGTCTACGTCGACAACGACCCGATGGTCCTCTCCCACGCCCGCGCGCTGCTCTACTCCTCGCGCGAGGGAGCGACCGCCTACGTCGACGCCGACGTCATGGACCCGGACCGCATCCTGGCGGCGGCCGCCCGGACGCTGGACTTCACGCGCCCCACGGCCCTGATCCTCAGCAACATCCTGGGCCACGTGGGCGACTACAAGGACGCCCGCTCCATCGTGACCCGGCTGATGGACGCGCTGCCCTCGGGCAGCTACCTGTCGATCAACGACGGCTCGCGGGGCATCGACCCGGTCTTCGAGCAGGCGCAGGACGCGTACAACGAGAGCGGGGCCGTCCCCTACAACCTGCGCACCGTCGACGAGATCACGGCGTACTTCGACGGTCTGGAACTCATCGAGCCCGGTGTCGTGTCGGTTCCGCTGTGGCGCCCGGAGGCCGGCACAGCGGCTCCGGACGTCATCGGCGAGCACGGCGGCCTGGCCCGAAAGCCCTGACGGTCGCCGCCCGGTCGGACATGTCGCGCTCCGCCGCGCCTTGGGGCACGGTGGAGTGACGTGTGACACAGGTGTCACGGCGGAGAGGAGCACCGGAATGTCGAACCACACCTACCGGGTCACGGAGATCGTCGGCACCTCGCCCGACGGCGTCGACCAGGCCATCCGCAACGGCCTCGCCCGTGCCTCGCAGACCCTGCGCAACCTGGACTGGTTCGAGGTGACCCAGGTCAGGGGCCAGATCGAGGAGGGGCAGGTCGCGCACTGGCAGGTCGGTCTGAAGGTGGGGTTCCGGCTGGACGAGGACGGCTGAGACACGGGCCGCCACGGCACGAACGGCTGAGACACGGACGGCCGGGTCACGGACGGCCGGGACCGGGGACGTCTCCGACCCGGGACCTCGGACCGGACGTCTCCGACCCGGGACCTCGGACCGGACGTCTCCGACCCGGGACCTCGGGCCGGGCCGAGCGGGCAGGTCGGCGGCGGGCAGCTCGGCAGCGGGCAGGTCGGGGACGGGCAGGTCGGCGGCCACCTGCTCGGCCGGCTGCTCGGCGGCCGGTCCCCGGCTCAGGTGCGTCTCAGGTGCGTCCCTCGCCCTCCTGCGCGGTCCTCAGCGCGGCCGACGGGGCCGTCCAGCGGGCCCGTACGACACGGAAACCGGCCCGCTCGGCGTCGTCGCACACCAAGTCGTCGTCGTCCACGACCACGCGAACGGCCCGGTCGCGGGCAAGGCGGCGCAGGGTCTCCAGCTTGGTGCGCCGGGCCGGCCTGCGGTCGTCGTCGCGCCGCATGTGCACCCGCCCCTCGGGCAACCCCTGCGCGGCGAGCCAGCTCAGCGTGTCGCGGCGGCAGCGCTCGGGCCGGCCGGTGAGATAGACGACCTCGCACTCCTTCGCGCTCTCCAGCGCGAACGCGATGCCCTCCGGGATCGGCGGGTCGGCCGGGGCGGCGGCGAAGAACGCGTCCCAGTCGCGTGGCCTGCGCTCCAGGAACCGCTGCCGGTGGGCCGTGTCGGCGAGCGTGTTGTCCAGGTCGAACACGGCGAGGGGGCGCCTGCTGCTGTCGGTCACACCGACACCCTAGTTTTCCGGTCGCGGCACCGGACAGCGGTCAACCGGCGTGCCGGTCGAGGAAGGCCAGGAGCGCGGCGGTGAGTTCGGCCGGGGCGTCCTCCTGGACGAGGTGGCCGGCGCCGGCGATCGGCTCCAGGCGCGCCCCCGGGATGCGGGCGACGAGTTCGTGCCCCTTCGCCGGCGGGATCCAGGTGTCCTCCTGCCCCCAGCAGACCAGCGTGGGGATGCCGATCTCGCCGTAGCGGTGCTGCACCTCGTTGGTGTGGCGCTGGTCCGCCTGCGCGATCTGCCGGTAGAAGGCCGCCTGGCCCGGGTCGCCGAGCCAGGGGGCGACGAGCCGGTCCAGTACGGCGGGGTGCAGGCCGCGGCTGCTCGCCGAGCCGACGTACTCGCGTACCAGAGCGCCGTGCAGGGCGGGGGGCAACTGCTCGAAGACGTCGGCGTGGGCGCCGACCAGCCGGAAGAACGGCGAGCCCCAGGGCGCCAGTGCGACCGGGTCGACGAGCGCGAGGGCCCGGTGGCGCGCCCCGTGCAGCAGGTGGGCCCGCAAGGCGACGGCGCCGCCGAAGTCGTGGGCCACCACGAACGGTTCGGCCAGCCGCCAGTGCGCGAGGAGTTCGGAGAAGACCCGGCCCTGGGCCGCCAGCGAGACGTCCTGCCCGGCGGTCATCTGCGAGGCGCCGTAGCCGGGCATGTCCCAGACGAACACCTGGTGGCGGCGGGCGAGCGAGCGGGCGACCGCCCGCCAGACGTACGAGGAGAAGGGCGTGCCGTGGCAGAGGACGACGGCGTCCCGGCCCGGCTCGCCGAGCGTGTCCCAGCGGACGTCCCCCGAGGCGCTGCGGAAGGTCTTGGTCAGCGGCCAGTCACTCACAGCGGTGCTCCCATGCGTCGTGGCGGCCGTGACGCGTACACGCTAGCAACCGCCCCCGCCGTCCGCCCGGACCCCCGCCGCGCCCGCGGCCCGCGCGCTCCGAGGAATCCTGCGGGCCGCCAGGTGTTGAACCATGTATGAGCTCCGTGATCGCCTCGACCCGCTTCTCCGTCCTCGACCGCTCCCGCACCCGCGAGGGCCGCACCGACGCGGAGGCGCTGCGGGACACCGTAGGGCTGGCTCAGGAGCTGGAGAGGCTGGGGTACCACCGCGTCTGGGTCTCGGAGCATCACGGCGTGCCGGGAGTCGCCGGGTCCGCGCCGACCGTGCTGGCCGCCGCCGTCGCCGGGGCCACGCGTTCGATCCGGGTCGGCACCGGCGGCGTGATGCTGCCCAATCATCAACCTCTGGTCGTGGCCGAGCAGTTCGGCGTGCTGGAGTCCCTCTTTCCCGGGCGGATCGACATGGGGCTCGGGCGTTCGGTCGGGTTCACCGGCGGAGTGCGCAGGGCGCTGGGGCGGGACAAGGGCGACGCCGACGCCTTCGAGGCGCAGCTGCACGAGCTGCTGGGCTGGTTCCGGGGAACCTCGCCGACGGGGGTGCACGCGCGCCCCGCCGAGGGCCTGACCGTGCCGCCGTTCGTCCTGGCCATGGGCGAGGGCGCCGCGATCGCCGCCCGCGCGGGCCTGCCGATGGTCATCGGCGACCTGCGCAACCGTGCGAAGATGCGGCGCGGCATCGACCACTACCGGGCCCACTTCCGGCCCTCCCCCTGGGCGAGCGAGCCGTACGTCGTCATCTCCGGCACCGTCGCCGTGGCCGCCACCCCCGAGGAGGCCCGGCGGCTGCTGGTCCCGGAGGCCTGGTCGATGGCCTACTCCCGTACCCACGGCACCTTTCCGCCCCTGCCGCCCGCCGAGCGCGTCGAGGGTCTGGCCATGACGGACAAGGAGCGCGGCTTCTACGAGTCCGGTCTCGCCGGTCACCTCGCGGGCACCGACGAACAGGTCGCGCACGAGCTGGAGACGGTGCTGAAGGAGACGGGGGCGCAGGAGGTGCTGGTGACGACGAGCACGTACGACCGTACGGCGCTGCTGGACTCCTACCGTCGCCTGGCCGACCTGCGGTGAGGCCGCCGCCTCCGGCCGCCGCCGCGACCACCCAGGCCGCGACGGGCGGGCGGGACCGTGAACGGCCCCCGCGGAAACGTCGTTCGGAGGGCTGCCGACCCGCGGTCGGCAGGGCGTCCGGGCGTCGTTGTGGTGGCTTCAGGTGTCCGACGGCGGTCTGAGTCCGTCGACGACGAGGGCGAGGATCCGCCGGGCCCGTTCCTCTCCCCCGCGGGCCGGATCGATCCGCCACAGCACGCTCAGCTGCAGCAGGACGTCCTCCGGGTCGAGGCCGGGCTTGAGGGAGCCGTCGGCGGCGCCGGCGTCGAGGAGGAGGGCGATGGCGCGGACGAAGGGGGCGTAGTTCTCGTCGTCACGGCCGTCGTTGGTGGCCGCGTGGACGACCTCGGCGACGCCGTACTTCAGCCGCCCGTAGTGGGCGACCTCGTCGAACCAGAGCCGTAGCGCCGCCAGCGGCGGATGCTCCCGCAGCAGTTCGGGCGCCCGGTCGATCAGGCGCTGGATGTCGTGGCGGTAGATCTCCATCACGAGGGCTTCGCGGGTGGGGAAGTGGCGGTACAGCGTCCCGATGCCGACGCCGGCCCGCTTGGCGATCGCGGTGAGGGAGGTGGAGCCGGAGGCGGCGAGGGCGTCCCGGGCGACGGTCAGGATCCGTTCCCGGTTGTCGAGCGCGTCCTTCCGGGTCGGCTTCGCGGAGGGTGGCGGGTTCACGGGGTCGGTCGTCCCATCGGTCGGGCCTGCCGAGCCGGTCGGCGGCGTGCGGCCGGCCGGCTTCGCTTGCTAAGCGGAGGGGCCTCCGGTACGTTGGGAGACGTGGCGGAGACCCCTCCGCTTACCGTCATTCTGGCACACCCACCCCCTCTGTGGAGGACACCCATGCCTGGACTCGTGCTGGTCACCGGAGGCAGCGGCTACATCGCGGGCTGGACGATCGCCGAGCTCCTGCGGCGCGGCCACCACGTCCGTACGACGGTCCGCTCGGCCGCCCGTGAGCGATCCGTCACCGCGGCCGTGTCGGGCGTCGTCGACCCCGCCGGCCGCCTGAGCTTCGCGGTCGCCGACCTCACCGCCGACGAGGGCTGGGAGGCCGCGCTCAAGGGCGTCGAGCACGTGCTGCACGTCGCCTCGCCGCTCGGCCTCTCCTCGGACGGCCCGGACGCACTGGTCGCCACCGCCCGCGACGGCACGCTGCGCGTCCTGCGCGCCGCCACCGCGGCCGGCGTGCGTCGCGTCGTGATGACCTCGGCGGCGAACGCCGCGAGCCCGTCCTCGTACGCCACCGAAGGCGTCACCGACGAGACGCTGTGGACCGACGCGAGCGATCCCACCCTGATCCCCTACCGCCGCTCCAAGACCCTCGCCGAGCGTGCCGCCTGGGACTTCATGGAGCGCCACGGCGGCGGGACCGAACTGACCACCGTGCTGCCGGGCGCCGTCTTCGGGCCCGTCCTGACGGCGGACACCTCCGGCTCCGTGGGCATCGTCGCCCGCATGATCACCGGCGAGATGGCCGGCATCCCGCGCATCGGCCTGGAGATCGTCGACGTGCGCGACCTCGTCGACGTGCACATCCGGGCGATGACGTCACCGGCGGCCGCGGGTCAACGCTTCCTCGCCACCGGGGAGTTCCAGTGGATGGCGGACATGGCCCGCACGCTCCGCGACGGTCTGGGCGAGCACGGCCGCAGGGTGCCCACCCGTGAGGTCCCGGACGTCGTCATCCGGCTGCTGGCCCGCTTCCGCGACCCGTCCCTGCGGGAGATCACGCCCGCGCTCGGCCGCCGCAGCCGGCACAGCACCGAGAAGGCGCGCACGCTGCTCGGCTGGCAGCCGCGGCCCGCCCGGCAGGCGGTGCTCGACTGCGCGGAGAGCCTGATCGCGCGGGGCGCCGTGTAGCCGCGTGGCCCCGCAGCCCGTGCGGCGGCCCAGGAGCGGCGACGGGCACCCGCCCCGGTCAGAGGACACGTCACGCCCGAAATACGTGCCGCCCGGCGCCGGTACGGCGTTAGCCTCGGCACTGCCATCGTCCGACGGGGAAAGGTGAGGGCATGCGGGAGCAGGACTGGGTGGAACGCGCGGGAGAGCTCTTCGAGGCGGCGATGTTCCGCGGGGACACGTCCGCGCTGAACCGGTCCGACGAGGAACTGGACGCGGTCGAGGCACCCTTGTCGATGGCACGCGGCAAGCTGCTGCACGTGCGCTTCCTCAACGACCGCGAGGAGAACGGCCGCGAACTGGAACTGTTCGAGCGCGCGGCCGAGTTGTACCGGCGGCTTGGGGACGGGGCGGGTGAGGCGGAGGCGCTGTTCTGGATCGGATGCTGGCACCAGGTGGTGCGCGGCGACGGCGACACGGGCCGGCCCTGCTTCGAGCGGTCGTACGCGCTGGCGCGGTCCGCCGGCGACCGGATGACGATGTCGTACGCGATCCGCCACCTCGGCTTCGCCGACAAGGACGCGGGTCGACTCGACCGGGCCCGCGAGCGGTTGACCGAATCGGTGACGCTGCGCCGCGCGATCGGCTTCCGGCCGGGTGAGGCGGCGGGCCTGGTGGCGCTGGCCTACCTCGCGGCCGAGACCGGCGACCGGGCGGCGGCGGTCCGCCACCTCGACGAGGCGGAGGCGGTCGCCGAGGAGTGCGGCGCCAAGGCCGTGTCGGGATGGGTGGAGCAGGCGCGCACCCTGATCCGCCCGTAGGCGGGGCCCGGGCGGGTACGTCACGTCCGATCGCCCCCGACCCCGTCGCCGGACCCTCCCCGGGCACCCGTGCCGCATGCTCGTCGAGCGACCGCGCCGCCGTCCGGTGCCGGGCGGTCAGTCGCCGAAGTAGGCCCTGGCGACGGCGTGGGTGTCCTCGTAGAGGTGGTAGCGGGTGATGCGCCCTTCCTGGACCGTGGTGTGCAGGGCGAACGCGGTGTCGATGTCGCGGCCCGTCCTCCTGACCTCGGAGACCATGCGGCCGAGGAGGACCACGTCGTCGCCGTCGGCGATGACCTGGTGGAGGTCCAACTCCTTGCCCTGCACGTGGGTCTGGAGCAGCTCGAAGAACGTCCGCATGCCCTCCGCCGAGTCGACCTCCGGGACCCACGGAATGCCGGGCGGGTGCGGGATCGAGAAGGACACCGAGTCGGCGAACAGCGCCGCCGCCTCCGCACTCTTCCCCTCGGCGAGCAGCGGGAACAAGCGTTGCACGGTCTGTGCCGGTGACTCTGCTGTCATGTGTGCCGACGTTACCCGGCCGACTCACCTCGTTCCGCCCGTACGGCGATCGCCCCGTCCTGCACGTCCACCACCGCGTGGTCCCCGGCCGTCAGCTCCCCCGACAGCAGCAGGTCCGCCAGCCGGTCGTCGACCTCGCGCTGGATGGTGCGGCGCAGGGGGCGCGCGCCGAAGTCGGGCTGGTGGCCGATGTCGGCCAGGACGTCGGCCGCCACGTCGGTGACGTCCAGGGTGACGTCCTGGGCGTGCAGCCGGCGCCGGGTGTGCTCCAGCAGGAGTCCGACGATCTGGCGCAGCTGGGTGCGGTCGAGGCCGCGGAAGACGATGATCTCGTCGATCCGGTTGAGGAACTCGGGACGGAAGTGCTGCCCCAGGATCGGCATCACGGTCGCGCGGACCTTGGCGTAGTCGTCCACGCCCGCGGCCAGGATGCGGTCGGCGCCGATGTTCGACGTCATGATGATCACGGTGTTCTTGAAGTCGACCGTACGGCCCTGGGAGTCGGTGAGCCGGCCGTCGTCCAGCAGCTGCAGCAGCGTGTTGAAGACGTCCGGGTGCGCCTTCTCGACCTCGTCCAGCAGCACCACGGCGTACGGCTGCCTGCGCACGGCCTCGGTGAGCTGACCGGCCTCCTCGTGGCCGACGTACCCGGGAGGCGCGCCGACCAGGCGGGAGACCGTGTGCCGCTCCTGGAACTCGCTCATGTCCAGGCGGATCATGCGGTGCTCGTCACCGAACAGCGCCGCGGCCAGGGCGCGGGCCAGCTCCGTCTTGCCGACGCCCGTCGGGCCGAGGAACAGGAAGCTGCCGACCGGCCGGTTCGGATCGCTCATACCGGCGCGGGCGCGGCGCACCGCCCGGGCGATCGCGGTGATCGCCTCGTCCTGGCCGACCACCCGCTGGTGCAGGTGCTCCTCCAGCTTCATCAGCCGGGCCCGCTCCTCCTCGGTGAGCTGGGCGACGGGGATGCCGGTGGTGCGGGAGACGACCTCGGCGATGTCCTCGGCGGTCACCTTGGGCACCTGCGCCTCGCCCGTGCCGGCCTCCGTGAGCTCCGCCTCGGTCTCCTTGACACGGTCGCGCAGTTCCTTGGCGCGCTCGTACTCCTCGTCGGCGACCGCCTGGTCCTTCTCCCGGTTCAGGGCGGCGATGCGGTCCTCGATCTCGCGGGTGTCGGCGAGCGGGGTCTTCGCCCGCAGCCGTACCCGCGCCGCCGCCTGGTCCATCAGGTCGATCGCCTTGTCCGGCAGGAAGCGCGAGGTGATGTACCGGTCGGAGAGCTCGGCCGCCGCGACCACCGCCTCGTCGGTGATACGGACCTGGTGGTGGGCCTCGTAGCGGTCGCGCAGGCCGCGCAGGATCTCCACCGTGTCGTCGACCGTCGGCTCGCCGACCAGGATCGGGGCGAAGCGGCGCTCCAGGGCGGCGTCCTTCTCGATGTGCCTGCGGTACTCGTCGACGGTGGTGGCGCCGATCAGATGCAGCTCGCCGCGGGCGAGGGCGGGCTTGAGCATGTTGCCCGCGTCCATGGCGCCCTCGCCGCCTCCGCCCGCGCCCACGACGGTGTGCAACTCGTCGAGGAACAGCACCAGTTCGTCGCCGTGTTCACCGACCTCGTCGAGGAGCTTCTTCAGCCGCTCCTCGAACTCGCCGCGGTACTTCGTGCCCGCGACCATGCCGGCCAGGTCGAGGGAGACCAGCCGCTTGCCCTCCAGCGTCCTCGGTACGTCGCCGGAGACGATGCGCTGGGCGATGCCCTCGGCGATCGCGGTCTTGCCGACGCCCGGGTCGCCGACCAGGACCGGATTGTTCTTGCTGCGGCGGGAGAGGACCTCGATGGTCTGCTCGACCTCCTCGTCCCGCCCGATCACCGGGTCGAGACGGCCGGCGCGGGCGTCCTCGGTGAGGTCGCGGCCGTACGCGTCGACGGTGGGCGTGCTGCTGGGGCGCTTGCGCTCGCCCGCTGCCTCGCCGCCGGCGGCGGGCAGCCGGGCGGGCTCCCAGCCGTTCTCGCCGAGCAGGTGGCCGGCCGCCGACTCGGGGTTGGCGGCCAGCGCCCGCAGCAGGTGCTCGGGGCCGATGTAGGAGGATCCCTCGGCGCGGGAGAGCTGGTAGGCGTCGAGCAGGGCGCGCTTGGCCGACGGGGTCAGCGTGGCGGGCTCGGTCTTCTCGCCGCCGTCCTCGGTGCTCTCCAGCCGCTCCCGGAGCCGGTCGGGGTCCACGCCCGCCTCGGTGAGCAGCCGGCGGGTGGAGTCGTGCCGGGTGGCGGCGGCCAGCAGATGCCGGGCGTCCAGTTCCTCGCTGCCTTCGACGGCGGCGACGTCCCGCGCGTCGGCCACCAGTTCCCGGGCCCGCTCCGAGAGCAGGCTGCCGATGTCGACCCGCTGCGCCCGGCTCGGCGAACCACCCCCGGTGCCCCCGAAGAACCGGGACATCAACTCGTCGAACTCCTCGAAGGGACTGCGTCCGAAACCGAAACCGGGAGTCGTCATGTCCACGGACCTTCCGCGCGAAGCCAGGCATACGCGTCCAAACTGGCACAGACCTGTCGGCCCCGCACCCGCGCCGGTCGCCGGGCGTGACGTACCAGGTCGGACTAGGATTGCGGGGTTTGTCCCGCCGCAGCCCCAGACCGTACGGAGTGCTGACCTCATGCACGGCCCCCGCGTCCCGCACGACGGCCACGACGGCCACGACCCCTACGTCCGTGTCCGCGGCGCCCGCGAGCACAATCTCAAGAGTGTGGACGTCGACATTCCGCGGGACGTGCTGGCCGTGTTCACGGGGGTGTCCGGGTCGGGGAAGTCCTCGCTCGCCTTCGGGACGATCTACGCCGAGGCGCAGCGGCGCTACTTCGAGTCGGTCGCGCCGTACGCGCGCCGGCTGATCCACCAGGTCGGTGCGCCGAAGGTCGGGGAGATCACCGGCCTGCCGCCCGCGGTCTCACTCCAGCAGCGCCGCTCGGCGCCGACCTCCCGCTCGTCCGTCGGCACGGTCACCCATCTGTCGAACTCGCTGCGGATGCTGTTCTCCCGGGCCGGAGACCACCCGCCGGGCGCCGAGCGCCTCGACTCCGACGCCTTCTCCCCCAACACGGCCGCCGGGGCCTGCCCGGAGTGCCACGGCCTCGGTCAAGTCCACCGTACGAAAGAGGAGTTGCTGGTCCCCGATCCTTCGCTGTCGATCCGGGACGGCGCGATCGCCGCGTGGCCCGGTGCCTGGCAGGGCAAGAACCTGCGCGACATCCTCGACGCGCTCGGGCACGACGTCGACCGCCCGTGGCGCGAACTGCCCGCCGACGCGCGGGAGTGGATCCTCTTCACCGACGAGCAGCCGGTCGTCACGGTGCACCCGGTGCGCGACGCGGACCGCATCCAACGGCCCTACCAGGGCACGTACATGAGCGCCCGCCGCTACGTCCTGAAGACCTTCTCCGACTCCAAGAGCCCCGCCCTGCGCGCCAAGGCGGAACGCTTCCTGACCAGCACGCCCTGCCCGGCGTGCGGCGGCAGCCGGCTGCGGCCCGAGGCGCTGGCGGTGACCTTCGCGGGCCGTACGATCGCCGAGTTCGCGGCGCTGCCGCTCACGGACCTCGCCTCCGCGCTGCACGCCACCTCGGAGACCGCCCGCGTTCTCACCGAGGACCTGCGGGCGCGTATCGCACCGATCCTCGAACTCGGCCTGGGCTACCTCAGCCTGGACCGCCCCACGCCCACCCTCTCGGCGGGCGAGCTGCAGCGGCTGCGCCTCGCGACGCAGCTGCGCTCCGGGCTGTTCGGAGTCGTCTACGTCCTCGACGAGCCGTCCGCGGGGCTGCACCCGGCGGACACCGAAGCCCTGCTGACCGTCCTGGAACGGATGAAGTCGGCGGGCAACTCGGTGTTCGTCGTCGAGCACCACCTCGACGTCATGCGGGGCGCCGACTGGCTGGTGGACGTGGGCCCGCACGCCGGCGAGCACGGCGGCGAGGTGCTGCACAGCGGTCCGGTGGCCGACCTGGCCTCGGTGGCCGCGTCCGCGACGGCCCGTTTCCTCTTCGACCGCTCCCCCGCCGTCGTACGCCAAGCGCGCACGCCACGCGGTGAGTTGAAGGTCGGTCCGGTGACCCGGCACAATCTGCGCGGCGTGACCGCTGAGTTCCCGCTCGGCGTCCTCACCGCGGTCACCGGCGTCTCCGGCTCCGGCAAGTCCACGCTGATCGGCGAGATCACCGAGGATCTGGCGGGCGTACGGCGGCTGGTCTCGGTCGACCAGAAGCCCATCGGCCGCACTCCGCGCTCCAACCTGGCGACGTACACGGGTCTGTTCGACGTCGTACGCAAGGAGTTCGCGGCCACCGACGAGGCGCGCGAGCGGGGGTACGGCGTCGGCCGCTTCTCCTTCAACGTCGCCGGGGGCCGCTGCGAGACCTGTCAGGGCGAGGGCTTCGTGAGCGTGGAGCTGCTGTTCCTGCCCGGCACCTACGCGCCGTGCCCGTCCTGCGGCGGGGCGCGCTACAACCCCGAGACGCTCCAAGTGACCTACCGGGGACGGAACATCGCGCAGGTGCTGGACCTGACGGTGGAGAGCGCGGCGGAGTTCTTCGCGGACACGCCGGCGGTGGCCCGCAGCCTCACCACACTCCTGGACGTGGGGCTCGGCTACCTCCGCCTGGGCCAGCCCGCCACCGAACTCTCCGGTGGCGAGGCCCAACGCATCAAGCTGGCCAGTGAGCTGCAGCGCGGCCGGCGCAGCCACACCCTCTATCTCCTTGACGAGCCCACCACCGGCCTCCATCCGGCCGACGTGGAGGTCCTGATGCGCCAGCTGCACGGCCTGGTGGACGCCGGGCACACCGTGGTCGTCGTCGAGCACGACATGTCGGTCGTGGCCGGCGCGGACTGGGTCGTCGACCTCGGCCCGGGCGGCGGCGACGCGGGCGGCCGCATTGTGGCGACGGGGACTCCGGCGCGGGTGGCGGAGACGGAAGGGAGCGCCACGGCGCCGTATCTGCGGCGGGTGCTGGCGGCGGGGACGGCGTGAGCGCGGTGCCAGGGCGGCGGGGACGGTGCGAGCGCGGTGCCAGCGCGGCGTGGGCGTGATCAGCGGCGTGAGCCTGCCGTAGTCCGGCCAGAGCACCGTGCCGGCCTGCTCCCACCGCAGGTCGCCGGCCTCCGGGTGGCCGATGCGGTCGATGATCCAGCGGGGCTCGGCGACGAGGCGCCGCACCTCCCGACCCCCACCACCAAGATCCGCTTCACCCCGGGCACCCCACAGCGGTGGTGAATGCGCACGTCCCGCCCTGCGGCCGACCTATCGTGACGCCATGACCCTCACGCTCTTCGCAGGCATCCCGGTCAACGACTACGCGACCGCGCTGGCCTGGTACGAACGGCTCCTCGGCTCCCAGCCGGCGTTCTTCCCGAACGACAAGGAAGCGGTGTGGGAGCTGGCCGAGCATCGCTACGTCTACATCGAGCACCGCCCCGGACACGGCGGCCACGCGCTGCACACCGTGTTCGTCGACGACCTCGACGCCCGCGTCACGGAGATCGCCGAACGGGGCCTGGAGCCGACGAGCAGGGAGACGTACGCCAACGGCGTACGCAAGGTCACCTACCACGACCCGGACGGCAACGAGTTCGGCTTCGGCGGCGCGTCGGCATGATCCGGCCGGCGGCGGCGCGCTGCCCTGCTTGCCGGGCGAGAGCTCGCACCGGATGCCGTCGAGTCCCATAGGAGGGTGAGCAGGTTGTGGGGGGGTGGGTCTGGTCCGCGGTGGTGGTCGCCCCGATCGACAGCCGGCCGACGCCGACGTCGGCCGTGCACGGTCCACCGGCCACCGGGCGGCCCTCGCAGCCGTCCGCGACAACGCCATGTCACCGTTTCCCGGTGACCCGCGTCAGCCGGCGTCCAAGGAGCCGGACAGCCGTGGTGTGCGCAGGCCGGTCACCAGGTCGCGGGGCAGGCCGTGGGTGTCGTGGAGGCAGCGGTAGTCCTCGTCGGTCAGCGGGCGGTCGAACTCCGTTCGGGAGAGCACCCGTTGGCCTCGTTCGAGGAGCCGGGTGAAGCGCTGTTCCTCGTGCAGGAGCACCTCCCGGACGGATTCGGGTCCGCAGAGCTGCTGGAAGTGGTCGAGGGTGTGTTCCACGAGGTCCACGGGCACGTCGGTCAACGTGCGGGACGGGTCGCCGCGTCGCAGCGTGGTGAGCAGGCGGCGGATCAGGCGGCGCAGTACGTGACCGCGGCCGGTGCTGGACGGGCGCACCCCGTCGCCGACGACGACGATGCCGGAGCGCAGGTGGTCGCAGACCAGACGCAGGGAGCGCTCGTCCAGGTCCCACAGCCGCGGCAGCAGTCGCATCCACGGTTCGAACAGGTCCGTCTCGTAGACCGAACCCCGTCCCTGGAGGACGGTCAGCAGGCGTTCCAGGCCCATGCCCGTGTCGATGCCGGGCTGCCGCAGGGGTTCGAGCGTTCCGTCCTCGTGCCGGTGGTGGCGCATGTGGACGTGGTTCCAGATCTCCACCCAGCGCGGGTCGGTGGTGGGGGTGCCCCGGGGCGGGACGTCTGAGCCGCCCGTCCAGACGAAGATCTCCGAGTCGGGGCCGCAGGGGCCGACCGGCCCGTTGGACCACCAGTTCTCGTCGCCGGTCCGCTCCACGGGCACCCCCAACTCCTGCCAGGTGCGCAGGGATTCGAGGTCGGGGCCGACCTGGTCGTCGCCGTCGAAGACCGTCACGTGCAGGAGCCCCTGCGGGATGCCGAAGCCGTCGCACAGCAGCTCGTGGCCCATGCGCAGGCTCTCGGGATGGCCGTAGTCGCCCAGGGACCACGAGCCCAGCATCTCGAAGACCGTCAGATGCGTGGGATCGCCGACCTCGTCCAGGTCGGTGGTGCGCAGACAGCGCTGGACGTTGACCAGACGCCGGCCCTGGGAGTGCGGGCGGCCCAGCAGGTACGGCGTCAGGGGATGCATGCCGGAGGTGGTGAACAGCACCGGGTCCGTGGGCGGCGGGAGCAGGGAGCTGCCGGTGACGAGCCGGTGCCCGCGCTCGCGGAAGAACTCGGTGAAGGTCTGCACGACCTGGTCGGTGTTCATGGCGGTGGTCCTTCGGGTCATGGGGACCGGAAGGGACCGCGGGAGCGGCGCCTACGAGCCTGCGGAGAAGGGCGAGAGGGGCGAGAGCGCGTCCCGGCGGTCCGTTTCCGGCCGCCGGGGAAAGGTGAGGAGGTCAGGCGTCGGCAGCCGGCGAGTTCGTCGCTCGCGCGGCCGCGCTGGGGCTGCAACAGGTCCTGACCTTCATGGACGCCACGCTAGCAAGCGATCCGAGAGTCCGTCGCCCGGTTTTCCGGCGAGCGTTAGGGTCTGCTGTCATGCGACTGACGGTTCTCGGCGGCTGCGGTGCCTGGCCCACGGCGGAGCAGCCGTGCAGCGGCTATCTCGTCGAGTACGACGGCTTCCGCCTGCTGCTCGATCCCGGCTACGCGAGCATGCCGCGTCTGCTGCACCACCTCACCGTCGACGCGGTCGACGCGGTGCTGGTCAGTCACGGGCACCCGGACCACTGCGCCGACCTCAACCCCCTGCTGCGCGCACGGGCGTTGAGCGACGACTCTCCGCCGGCCCTGCCGGTGCACGCCCCGCGCGGAGCGCTCGACGCGGTGCTCGCGCTGGACAGGCCGGGCATGCTGGCGGCGGCGTACCGTCTGCACGCGTTCGATCCCGGCGACCGGTTCGAGATCGGTCCGTTCACCGTCGGGACCCGGCTGCTGCCGCACTTCGTGCCCAACGCCGGCATCCGGCTCGCCACGCCCCGCGGGATCCTCGCCTACACCGGCGACACCGGCCCCAGCCCCGACATCCCGCGCCTGGCCGAAGGCGCCGACCTGTTCCTGTCGGAGGCCACGTACGTCCACCGCGTGCCGGACGGCGATGCGCCGTATCTGCTGACCGCGCGCCTGGCCGGCCGGTACGCCCACCAGGCGGGCGCGGCGCGGCTGATCCTCACCCACCTGTGGCCGGGCACGGATCGGGCGACCGCCCGGGAGACGGCCGCGGAACTCTTCGCGGGGCCGATCGACGTCGCCGTACCGGACCTCGCCGTGGAAGCGGCTTCCTGATCGGATCCCTGGTCGAAGGAGCAGGACGGTGCGGCCTCGTCAGCGGGACGCCGTCTGGTGCAGACCGGGGACGTCCAGATCGTCGGCGCTGAGGTACTGGTTGTACGCGGTGACGTCCGTGAAGAAGATCGGGATGGGCAGGGTCAGCCCCGGCGGCAGCGGCGGCGGCATGCTCGGGGTGAACGTGACGGGGAGCAGGCCGAGCAGTTTCCCGCTGAGGACCTTGGTCAGCAGGACCACGGGCTGACCGGTGGCGACCGTCGTGCTGGAGGGGGCGCCGTCCGTCTCCAGAGTGCCCTGGCAGGGATACCAGGGGCCGGGTGCGGTCGGGTCCACGCTGCCGATACCGGGAATGCCCATGTCCAGCAGGGGCAGCCGGAGGCCGGGCAGGCCGTGGAAGGGCGGAGCCGGCGGCGGAGGCTGGTTGCGACCGCATCGGGGGGCGAGGAGCGGCGCGGTCTCGCGCAAGCTCTCGATGTCGAGGCGGGTCACCGTGAAGACCAGGACCTCCTGAGGCCCGTACGCCGTCGGCACCTCGGTGATGCCGTGATAGGTCAGGCCGGTGAGCACCATCAGGGGGCTGCGGACCCGGAACGGCTGGGCCGCGGCGGGTACTTGGTACGCGGCCGCGTCGACCCCGAGCCTGAGGGAGATCAGGGGCTGCGGAAGGCACCAGGGCGAGCGCGCGCCCCCGCCGGAGCCGACGTCCAGCTTGATGTGCAGGGGCAGAAGCGACAGCGGGCCGTCCATCCGCCCGTCGCCGGGCAGGCGCGGGATGGGCAAGGGCAGGGCGGATGGCGGAACGGCCTCGCGGGCGGCGTCGCCGGACCGGGCCGGGTCCCCGTGCGAGGCTCCCGACCGGGCCGGGTCCCTGTGCGAGGCGCCCGACCGGGCGGCGTCCTCGTGCGAGGCGGCCGACCCTGACGAGTGGTCGGCGTTGCCGCGCCGCAGTGGGGCGGCGGTACCGCTCGGGCTCGGCGTCGCGCGGTCGTGCCGGGCGGCTGGGCTGTCGTCGTGCCGGCGAGGGGTGTCGTGTGCGCCGGGCGCACCGTCCAGGCCCAGCAGGCCGGCGACCGAACCGAGCAGGCCCGCTCCGGAGGAGGGTGTCGGTGCGGGCGCAGGCTTCACGGGGCCGGATCCCCGCCCGGACGTGTGTGTGCCGTGCGCTTCGGTACGCGGCTTCGGCACCCCGGGGGCGCGGGAGGTGTGCGACCCCTGCGGGCCGGACTCCGCGGTGGCCGGCCCCGTGGGGCGGTGAGCGTGCTCAGGCCCGGTGCGGGGTGCGTTCGGCCCGTCGTGCGGTGCGTCCGGCTCGGCGTCCGCCGGGCTGCGGTTTCCCGTGCCCGGCGCGGTGGGTGCCTTCCCGGCCAGCAGTCCACCGAGCAGGGAACAGACCGTCAGCCCCTGGGCGGTGTCGGTGTCCTCGCCGGCGGTCCCGCCGGGCATGCCGGGCACGCCGGGCACGCCGAGTGGTGCGTCGGCGATGTTCGACACCGTCCGGGCGTGGTGCGCAGGAGCCGCTTGCAGCCCGCCGGTCAGGAGAGCCCCGATCGGTAGCACACCGAGCGCCCGCAGCCGGGTCGTGCGCCACGTCAGAGGCTCCGTACGTGCGTTGCCACCGCCCTGTCCGCCGTCGGCCGTCTGGCCTCCGTCGCCACCTCCCCCGCTTCCCGGCGCACCGGAACCGCCGGAACCGCCGGAACCGCCGGAACCGCCGGGCCCACCGCCCCCACCAGGGCCGCCGGGGCCGCCACTCCCACCGGGGCCGCCCTGACCATCCGGCTCGTCAGGGTCGGTCGGGGCGGCCGGGTCGCCCGGATCGGCGGGTTCCCCGGGGCCGTCCGAGCCGTTCCCCCGACGCCAGTCCGGCCAGATCGGGGGCTGGGCCGGAGGGCGTGGGTACGGCACCCAGCTCACCGCCATCGCGCCGCCCGCGATGCCCAGCAGAAAGCCGATCAGGAAGCCGCCGAAATTGGAGAGCACGAGTGAGGCGACGGCGAACACCAGCGTCGCGATGCCCGCGAACACCCGGTGCCCGGGCGCCAGCCACAAGCTGAGCGCGAGGACCACCATGAAGATCCCCATGAGCGACCCCGCCACGCCGGCGATGCCCTCGTGCATCATGATCGGCAACGGCGCGAACGGGATGGACAGGATCTCGACCCCGGCCAGCAGCGTCCACACTCCCGCCCAGAACGGGCGGCTTCGCCGCCAGTCGGTGAAGGCGTTCCACCACCCGGACCGCCGCCCGTCGTCGGCTCCGCTCCCCTTGCCTCCCGCGCGCGGCAGCGCACTCCTCACGTCGCTCTCCCGGGGGTGTGGTCGTGTGCGTGACATGGCATCAGAAACACGAGTGGTCGCCGACCTTCACGCTCAGGTGGAGTCCCGGCAGCCGGAACGTCGCCGCACTCACCGAACGCGTCTGCTGCCGCAGATCGTCGATGCGTACGGTGTCGGCCTGCTCGCCGAAGCCACCGGGCTCGCCGTGCACACCGGGCACCCCCTGCACGGTCGCGGCGTCCTGGCCGATGTTGATGTCGTGGAAGAGCGCGTCACCCTGCAGGTCGTGGGTGTCCGCGACGAGCCGGTACGCGTGCGCGGGAGTCCCGCCGTCGCCCGAGGTCAGCCGCAGGGTGACGGGCCCGAAGAGAGGCACGTCCTGCACGACGGACTGGCAGAGGTCGTACAGCTTGGCGTGGCGGATCCCGGAGAGCGCCTCCGGGTACGAGGCATGAGCGCCTCGGTCCAGCACACCGAACTGGACGAACCCGCGCCCTTCGAGGGTGCTGGCCGCGATCTGGAAGCTCTGGCCGGACACCGTGAACGAGTTGGGCGACACCCCGAAGGACGCGGCCAGGGCACCACGTGCCATCGCCGTGCACAGCACGGCGGACGCCAGCAGGGTGGGCACCATGGCCACGGCCAGACGCCTCCATCGGGTGTGCCCGGCAGGACGTGAGCTCACGGCGTCCTGTGCGGCACTTTCGGCGATGCTTGTCATCCCTCTCCCCGTCAGACATGCGGGGCCGGCCCACCGGGCCGAGAGACCCCGACGCCCGAGTCTCGGGCGGTATACATCGCCAACTGCCGCGGGACCCGCCTGTGACACCGCGACCGGCCGAGGGACCCGAATGGGGGGACGTCTTCACCCGCTCGGCTCAACGGGAGCCGTAGCGGGTGAAAGGTGGGACGGGCCCGTTCAGTAGCAGGGCTTGGCTCCGGACTTCACACCCAGGTGCAGGCCGGTCAGCCGGAAGGTGGCCGCGGTCACCTCACGGGTCGACTGCCGCAGGTGATCGATGCGTACGGTGTCCGCCCGCTGGCCGAAGATTCCCGCCCCGTCGGGGCCGTTCTGGAAGGTCGAGGCGTCCTGTCCGATGGTGATGTTGCTGAACACCGCGTCGCCGCCGAGGTCGTCCGTGTGGACGACGAGATGGTCCGCGTGCGCGGGCCTGCCGCCCCCGCCGGCGCCGATCCGCAGCGTGGTCTCGCCGACGACGGGAAGGCGCACGACCATCGACTGGCACAGGTTGTACAGGTCGGCCGAATCGATGCCGGCGATGGCCTCCGGATATGCCTGGGACTTGGACTGGTCCATCCCGACGTACTGGGTGAACCCGGTGCCCTGCAGCCGGTCGGCGGAGATCTTGAGGTTCTGTCCGGAGATCACCATGGACTGTGCGGAGACCGCGAGGGAGACCGGGAGGGCGCCCGCGCTGACCGCCGCCAGGAGTGCCCCGGAGACCAGCAGCGTCGGCACCATCACCCAGCCGAGCCGCGACCACCGGGTGTGCCCCGCGGGGCGGGATCCGGGTTCAGGGACCGTCATCACTGCCTCCCCGCCTGGAGCGGTGCCGGGCGGGGACGGGACTGCACCCGCGCCGCCGGCAGCGGCCGTCGGGCCACAGGCTCATTGCACCCCGGGGCATGGGGGTCGGCAACCGGAACATCACGGGGCGCCACCACTGCGGCGCGCAGCCGGAGCGGGTCGCGGGACCGCCACGGGAGGGTGTACGCGGCACACGGACTGTCGGGCGTACGGCCCTCCCCGCCACCGGGCCGCCACGCCACCGGGCCCTCCCCGCCACCACACCACCGGGCCGCCAGGCCACCGCGTCGCCGCGCCACCGCAACACCAGGCCGCCGCATCACCAGGCCGCCGGCCCGCCGAGCCACCGGGCCGCCGCGCGACCGAGCCCTCCGCGCCACCAGGCCGCTGCGCCACCGCACAACCAGGCCGCCGGGCCACCGAGCCGCCGAGCCACCAGGCCCTCCGCACAACCAGGCCGCCGCGCCGCCGCGCCGCCGCGCGACCGAGCCCTCCGGACCTCCGGGCCTCCGGGCCCCGCGCCCCCGCGCCCCCGCGCCCCCGCGCCCCCAAACCCGCGCCCCTCCCGCGGCCGGCTAAGCCACCAACGCCGTGTGGATCCAGCCCAGTTGACCCGTCGTCGTCGGCTGGGCCGCTCGCGCCAGCGCCCGTCGGTCGCCGTGGACACCCGGCGCGATGGCCTCCCGCACCTCGACCTCGGCCACCAGTCCCCGTGCCGTCATCACCCGCCACACCGACGTCAGCAGCGAGTCGTCGCCGATGAACGCGGGCACGGTGCTGGGGGTGCCGCCCTCGATCCGGTAGCGCAGGCGGACCGGCTGGACGGGGACGCCCGCGTCGAGCGCGGCCTGGAAGGCGGCCCGCCGGAAGGTGCCCTGGGCGCGTCCGCACCAGGTGCTGCCCTCGGGGAAGACGCCGACGGCCTGTCCGTGGCGCAGCGCGTCCGCGATCCGGGCGACCGTCTGCGGCAGGGCGCGCAGCCGGTCGCGGTCGATGAACAGGGCACCGCTGCGGGCCGTCAGCCGGCCGGCCACGGGCCAGCCGCGGATCTCGGACTTGGCGAGCATGCGGGCGGGGCGGACGGCGGCGAGCAGCGGGATGTCCAGCCAGGAGATGTGGTTGGCGACCAGGAGCAGGCCGCCGGTGGGCGCGGCGGCGCCGGTGATGCGGACCTGGACCCCTGCGGCCCGCACGATCCACCGGCACCACCGCTTCACCACCTCGGCGGGGATCCGCCCGCCGAGCGGCGTCAGCAGGACCCCGGCGAGCACCAAGGTCACGACTGCCGCCATCCGCAGCACGGCACGCGGTACGGCCGTGGCGGACCCCGTCGCCTGTATGCACGCCCCCGGGGTGCAGGGCGCGCTGGGCTGCCAGGCGCTCATCAGGCCGGCACGAGCGAGAGGAAGTGCCGCAGATAGCGCGGGTTGACCCGGCGCATCGACAGCAGCACGTACAGGTCGGCGACCCCGAAGTCCGGGTCGTGTGCGGGTTCGGCGCACACCCAGGCGCCCAGGCGCAGATAGCCGCGCAGCAGGGCGGGGAGTTCGGTGTTCGCGGCCGGGGCGGCGGCGTCGGGCACCCAGGGCAGCAGCGGCCGTACCCGGTACTCCTCCGGGGCCAGGTGCTTGGCGCGCACCCGGTCCCAGGTCGCGGAGGCGAGCCTGCCGCCGTCGGCGAGCGGGATGGAGCAGCAGCCGGCCAGCCATTCGTGCCCGCGGTCCACCATGTAGCGGGCGATGCCGGCCCAGATGAGGCCGATGACGGTGCCGTCGCGGTGGTCGGGGTGGACGCAGGAGCGGCCGACCTCGACCAGGCCGGGCCGGATCGCGTCGAGGGAGGTGAGGTCGAACTCGCCCTCGGAGTAGAGCCGTCCGGCGACGGCCGCGCGCTCCGGCGGCAGCAGCCGGTAGGTGCCGACGACCTGTCCCGTCGCCTCCTCGCGCACCAGCAGGTGGTCGCAGTAGGCGTCGAAGGCGTCGACGTCGTGGCCGGGCTGTGCGCCGGCCAGCAGGGCGCCCATCTCCCCGGCGAAGACGTCGTGCCGCAGCCGCTGGGCGGCACGCACGCCGTCCTCGTCGCGGGCGAGCGAGACGCGGTAGCGGGTGGACGCCGTGGGCTGCGGGGGACGGTCGAGCGTGGATACGCCGGTCATGGCTCTCTCCTGGTCACGGGCCGGGGCGGCGGGACGGCGGCGGCCGAGCGGTGTCGTGCGGTCCGCCGCCCCTGTTCTTCCGATGCCGACTGACCTTCGAGTGACCGGCGCAGAGAGAGAGGGTGTGAGCTTGCTGAACGGCTATGGCCGTACCTGTCATTTCGCCGGCGCGCAGTGCTCCAGCCATCCGCGGGTCTCCGCCTCGTCGAGGACGCGCTCCAGGACGAGGTCTCCGGTCATCCGGGGGAAGAACCGGCCGGCGGGCCAGCCTCGCTGGTACGGCGGCGGGTCCAGGACGAGCAGGCGTACGCCGTCCACGACGGGGATGTCGGAGGGCGTGCCCTCGTTCCACACCCAGTCCCCGCCCGGCGTCACGAGGTTGAAGGACCCGGTCGTCGGCACCTGGCCCGGCGCGTCGCGGCACACGGCGACCTCCTGGGCGGAGGGCGCGTGGCCGGGGACGTGGCCGCCGCCGACCAGGGCGCCGGCCAGCAGGGTGTGCAGCTGGAAGTTGTCGCCGAGGCCGCTCATGCGCAGCGCGTAGCCGGTGCCGGTGGGGCGGTGCAGCACCACCAGCGGTTCGTCGTCGAGGACGAGCAGGGCGTAGTGGAGGCACTTGAAGTCGTGCTCGGACGCTTCCTGCACGGGGCGCAGCGCGGCCAGCAACTCGGCGCGCCGGTCGCCGAGTCGGACCCGTACGGCGCCGTGACTGAGCATCGCGACGGATGCCATCTCCCACTGCGGCAGCGTCGCCCAGCCCAGGGCCGCGGCGGAGCCGACGCGTTCGACCAGAGCGTCGTCCATGAAGTCACTGTCCGGATCGGGCAGGTCTCCCCCTCCGGTCGCCGCCCAGCGCTCGCAGAACTCCCCGGCAGCCGTGAGCGCTTCGGCGAGTCCGCCGACGATGTACGGGGCGCAGGCGGTGGCGTCGGCGCCCCGCTCCACGCACGCTCCGGTCAGTACGGCGACCAGCCCGCGCGGGCCTGGCGGCACGTCCGGCAGCAGGGCCGCCAGCCGTGGGCCCGCCTGCGCGAACTCCCGGTCCGTGGCGTCGCCGTAGCTCTGCTGCATCTCCTGCATCGCGTGCTGGGAACGCTGTCCGTCCCGCTCGCGTATCGCGGTCTCGAAGCCGGCGACGGCCTCGAGGAACCGCTCCCTCCCCTTGCGCCCGAAATTCATGCGGGAACCTTACAGACCCCGCACATACGGGGCGGGGCCGGGGAGCACCACTCCCGGCCCCGCCCGTCCGCCCCCTGTCGGCGGACGTCTCGGCAGGCGCCGCCGCTAGCGCTTGGCCACCTTGCGCGTGGCGCGCAGCCACTCCTTGTTCATGCTGGTGATGGACACCAGCGGGATGCCCTTGGGGCAGGCGGTGGCGCACTCTCCGGTCAGCGTGCAGCCGCCGAAGCCCTCTTCGTCCATCTGGGCCACCATGTCCAGCACGCGGGTCTCGCGCTCGGGCGCGCCCTGGGGCAGCGTGTTGAGGTGGTTGATCTTGGCGGAGGTGAAGAGCATCGCCGCGCCGTTCGGGCAGGCCGCCACGCACGCGCCGCAGCCGATGCACTCCGCGTGCTCGAAGGCGAAGTCGGCGTCCGGTTTGGGTACGGGGGTGGCGTGGGCCTCGGGTGCGGCGCCGGTGGGGGCGGTGATGTAGCCGCCGGACTGGATGATGCGGTCGAAGGCCGAGCGGTCGACGACGAGGTCCTTGATCACCGGGAACGCGGAGGCGCGCCAGGGCTCGATGTCGATGGTGTCGCCGTCCTGGAAGGACCGCATGTGCAGCTGGCAGGTGGTGGTGCGCTCCGGGCCGTGCGCGTCGCCGTTGATCACCAGCGAGCAGGCGCCGCAGATGCCCTCGCGGCAGTCGTGGTCGAAGGCGACCGGGTCCTCGCCCTTGAGGATGAGCTCCTCGTTGAGGGTGTCGAGCATCTCCAGGAACGACATGTCGGAGGAGATGCCGTCCACCTCGTACGTGGACATGGTGCCTTCGGCGTCGGCGTTCTTCTGCCGCCAGACGCGCAGGGTGAGCTTCATGCGTAGCTCCGCTGGGTGGGGTGGACGTACTCGAAGACCAGGTCTTCCTTGTGCAGGGTGGGAGCCTCGCCGGTGCCGGTGAACTCCCAGGCGGCCGCGTAGGCGAACTGCTCGTCGTCGCGGGCCGCTTCGCCGTCCGGGGTCTGCGACTCCTCGCGGAAGTGGCCGCCGCAGGACTCGGTGCGGTGCAGCGCGTCGAGGCACATCAGCTCGGCGAGTTCGAGGTAGTCGACGACGCGGTTGGCCTTCTCCAGCGACTGGTTGAACTCCTCCCCGGTGCCGGGCACCTTGATGCGCCGCCAGAACTCCTCGCGGATCTGCGGGATGCGCTCCAGCGCCTTGCGCAGCCCGGTGTCGGTGCGGGCCATGCCGCAGAACTCCCACATGAGTTCGCCGACTTCGCGGTGGAAGGAGTCGGGGGTGCGGTCGCCGTCCACCGCCAGCAGCCTGGCGAGGCGTTCCTCGGTCTCCCGGACGGTCTCGACGGCGGCCGGGTGCGTGGCGTCGACCTCGTTCTCGTGCGGATGGCGCGCCAGGTAGTCGTTGATCGTCGCCGGCAGCACGAAGTAGCCGTCGGCCAGGCCCTGCATCAGCGCGGACGCGCCGAGCCGGTTCGCTCCGTGGTCGGAGAAGTTGGCCTCGCCGATCGCGAACAGGCCGGGGATGGTGGTCTGCAGGTCGTAGTCGACCCACAGCCCGCCCATCGTGTAGTGCACGGCCGGGTAGATCCGCATCGGCACCTCGTACGGATCCTCGTCGGTGATCCGCTGGTACATGTCGAAGAGGTTGCCGTACCTGGCCTCGACGGCCCCCCGGCCCATGCGCTCGATGGCGTCGGCGAAGTCGAGGTACACGCCCTGGCCGCCGGGGCCCACGCCGCGGCCCTCGTCGCACACGTTCTTCGCGGCGCGGGAGGCGATGTCGCGTGGGACCAGGTTGCCGAAGGACGGGTAGATGCGCTCCAGGTAGTAGTCGCGCTCGTCCTCGGGGATCTTGTTCGGGGGACGGTCGTCGCCCTTGGCCCTGGGCACCCAGATGCGTCCGTCGTTGCGCAGCGACTCGCTCATCAGCGTCAGCTTGGACTGGTGGTCGCCGGTGCGCGGGATGCAGGTGGGGTGGATCTGGGTGAAGCAGGGGTTGGCGAAGTGGGCGCCGCGCCGGTGGGCCCGCCAGATCGCGGTGGCGTTGGAGTTCATGGCGTTCGTCGACAGGTAGAAGACGTTGCCGTAGCCGCCGGACGCGAGCACCACGGCGTCCGCGAAGTACGTCGAGATCTTGCCCGTGATCAGGTCGCGGGCGACGATCCCGCGCGCCTTGCCGTCCACGACGACCAGGTCGAGCATCTCGGTGCGCGGGTGCATCTCCACGTTCCCGGCGGCGATCTGCCGGCTCAGTGCCTGGTAGGCGCCGAGCAGCAGCTGCTGCCCCGTCTGGCCGCGGGCGTAGAAGGTGCGGGAGACCTGCACGCCGCCGAAGGAGCGGGTGTCGAGCAGGCCGCCGTACTCGCGGGCGAACGGCACGCCCTGCGCCACGCACTGGTCGATGATCTCCACCGAGATCTGGGCGAGCCGGTGCACGTTGGACTCACGCGCCCTGAAGTCGCCGCCCTTGACGGTGTCGTAGAACAGGCGGTGCACCGAGTCGCCGTCGTTGCGGTAGTTCTTCGCGGCGTTGATGCCGCCCTGCGCGGCGATGGAGTGGGCGCGGCGCGGGGAGTCCTGGTAGCAGAACTGGACGACGTGGTAGCCCTGTTCGGCGAGTGTGGCGCCGGCGGAGCCGCCGGCCAGACCGGTGCCGACCACGATGACGGTGTGCTTGCGCCGGTTGGCCGGGTTGACCAGCTTGGCCTCGAAACGGCGCGTGTCCCAGCGCTCGTTGACAGGGCCGGCGGGGGCCTTGGTGTCGGCGACGGGCTCGCCGGTCGCGTAATCCACGTACTCAGCAGGCATGTTCAGCTCACCACTCCGGTCATCACGCCCACGGGGACGGCGATGAAGCCGGCCGTGAGCAGCAGTGCGAGGACGTTGGCGCAGGTCTTCAGGGCGCGGTCGCGGGTGCGGCTGCCGACGCCGAGGGTCTGCGCGGCGCTCCAGAAGCCGTGCCGGACGTGCAGGCCGAGGGCGAGCATCGCGACGATGTAGATGACGTCGCCGTACCAGGTGGAGAAGGTGTCCACCACGTTCTGGTACGGGTGGCCCTCCTGGAATCCGCCGGGGTGCACGGTGCCGGTGGTCAGGTCGAGGATGTGCCAGACGATGAACAGGGCGAGGATGATGCCGCCCCAGCGCATGGTGCGCGTGGCGTAGCTCGCCCTGGGTCTCTTGTGCACGTACTTGCTGGGCCGCGCCTTGATGTCGCGGCGGCTGAGCTGGTAGGCGGAGACCGCGTGCGCGACGACCGCGGCGATCAGCACGACGCGGATCAGCCACAGCGTCCACTCGTAGTGCATGAAGGGCTCGCCGACGGTGCGCAGCCAGTGCGCGTAGTGGTTGAACTCCCCCGCTCCGAAGAAGATCTTCAGATTGCCGATCACGTGCGCGACCAGGTACAGGAGCATGATCACGCCGCTGACGGCCATCACCGTCTTCTTGCCGACGGAGCTGTCCCACACGGTGCGCGCCATGGACGGTCGTCGGTCCGTCCGCGTTGCCAGAGCCATGACTCAAGACGCTAGGACGCAACCATCCGATCGGTCCAAGACATGGTCCGGCTTGATTCCATAGCCGGAAGCTATCGTGACACCATGCAGTTCCAGCAGCTTCAGTACTTCGTCGCCGTCGCGGAGACCCGGCACTTCACCCGCGCCGCGGATCTCGTGCACGTCGCGCAGCCGTCCCTGTCCCAGCAGATCAAGGCGCTGGAGCGGGAGCTGGGGGCCGATCTGTTCCTGCGGGCGCGGGGCAACATCACGCTCACCGACGCGGGCGAGGCGCTGCTGCCGCTGGCCCGGCGCATCCTGGCCGACGCGGACACCGCCCGGCACGAGGTGCAGGAGCTGGTGCAGCTGCGCGGCGGCCGGGTCCGGCTGGGCGCGACGCCGAGCGTCTGCACGGGCCTGCTGCCGGACGTGCTGCGCGCCTTCCACGACCGCTATCCCGGCATCCGGCTGCTGATCGAGGAGGGCGGCTCCCACGATCTCGTACGGGAACTGGCGCGCGGCGCGCTCGACCTCGCCCTGGTCGTGCTGCCGCTGCCGACGCCGTCCCCGGCGCTGACCACGGTGGAGCTGCTGCGCGAGGATCTGGTCGTGGTGTCCTCGCCGGAGTCCCCCGCGCCGGGCGGCCCCGGCCGGCGCACCGTGCGCGTCGCCGATCTGGAGGGCGAGCGCCTGGTGATGTTCCGGCACGGCTACGACCTGCGGGAACTGACCGTGGCGGCCTGCCGCGCCGAGGGCTTCGAGCCGGACTTCGCGGTCGAGGGCGGGGAGATGGACGCGGTGCTGGGCTTCGTGCGGGCCGGGCTGGGCCTCGCCGTGGTGCCGCGCATGGTGGCCACCCGGTCGGGGCGCGGGCTGCGCGTGACGCCGCTGGCCAGGCCCGGACTGCACCGGACCATCGCCCTGGCCCACCGCAGCGACGTGGCACCGCCGCGCGCGGCACGGGAGCTGCAGCGGATGCTGCTGGAGCGCTAGTCACGCCCTCGGCCGAGGCAGTCGCCTGCGGCATCTTGTTTCACGGTACAGCTATCTGCATAATGCGGTTATGCATAAGCGGGTTATGGAATCGGCGGACGCCGAGGCGTCTCCTGAGGCGCTGATGATCGCCGTGGAGCGACTGGTGCTCCACGTACGCCGCAGGGCCACCGCCGGCGGCCTCAGCACCGCGGCCTCCTCCGTGCTCGGCGTCCTGGGCCGTGAGGGGGCGTACCGGCTGACCGATCTGGCCCGCACCCAGCGCGTCACCCAGCCCAACATGACCCAGCTGGTCAGCCGTCTGGAGCGGGCCGGGCTGGTCCGGCGCGTCGCCGACAGCCGGGACGGGCGGGGCGTGCTGGTCGAGGCCACCGCCGCGGGCATGGAGGTCTTCCGGCAGCGGCGCACCGAGCGCGCCCAGGCGCTGCGGGAGATCGTCGACCGGCTGACCGGGCCGGAGCAGGAGGCGGTGCGGACCGCTCTGCCCGCTCTCGCCCGCGCGATCCACGACCTCGACTGACGTGCGCCACCCCGTGTCCCCTCACCTCTCCGGAAGAGAACCGCACATGAGTGCTTCGCACGAGCGGGCCGCAAGCCCCTTCAAGCAGCCGAAGGCCGTCTGGGCCGTGGCGTTCGCCTGCGTGATCTCGTTCATGGGCATCGGTCTGGTCGATCCGATCCTGCCCGCCCTGGCCTCGAGCCTGCACGCGACGCCCAGCCAGGTCTCCCTGCTGTTCAGCAGCTATCTGATCGTCACCGCCGTGGCCATGCTGATCGTCGGCTGGGTCTCCAGCCGGCTCGGCGCCAAGCGCACCCTCGTCGTCGGCCTCGCCGTCATCGTCGTCTTCGCCGCCCTGGCCGGCACCTCCGGCTCCATCAACGGCATCGTCGGCTTCCGCGCGGGCTGGGGCCTGGGCAACGCCCTGTTCATCGCCACCTCGCTGGCCGTGATCGTCGCCTCGGCCAGCGGCGGCTTCGGCGGCGCGATCATCCTCTACGAGACCGCCCTCGGCCTGGGCATCGCCGTCGGGCCGCTGCTGGGCGGCGAGCTGGGCGCCATCAGCTGGCGCGGCCCCTTCTTCGGCGTGGCCGTACTGATGGCGACGGCGCTGGTCGCGACCCTGGCCTTCGTGCCGTCGCTGCCCAAGCCCGCCAAACCCACCTCTCCTCTCGCGCCGCTCAAGGCGCTGCGCCACCGCGGCCTGCTGACCATGGGCATCATGGCGCTGCTCTACAACTGGGGCTTCTTCACCATGCTCGGGTACGCGCCCTACCCGATGGAGCTCGGCGCCCACCAGCTCGGCCTCGTCTTCACCGGCTGGGGCCTGCTGGTCGCCGTGTTCAGCGTCTTCTTCGCCCCGCGCCTGCAGGGCCGTTTCGGCACCGCGCCCGTGCTCTACGCCAACCTGCTCGGCCTCGGCATCGTGATGGCCGTCATCGCCGCCGGCGTCGGCACGCCCGCGGTGGTCATCGTCGCCGTCATCGTCAGCGGCGCCTTCATCGGCATCAACAACACCCTGACCACCCAGGCCGTCATGCTCGTCTCGCCCGTCGAGCGTCCGGTCGCCTCCTCCGCGTACGGCTTCCTGCGGTTCATCGGCGGCGGACTCGCGCCCTACGTGGCCGGCAAGCTCGCCGACGCCACCGACCTGAGCGTGCCGTTCTACCTCGGTGCCGCCACCTTCGTCGTCGCCGTCCCGGTCCTGGCCAGCGGCCACAAGCTGCTGCGCAAGGCCGAGGAGCGCGCGGAGGAGGGCGAGCGGGTGGGCCCGGCCCTCACCCCGGTCACCGCCCCCGCCGCGCCGGGTACGGCGCCGGTCATCGTCGCCGTGGGCGCGCACGAGCGGGCCGCCGTCATCGTGGACGCGGCCGCCCGGCTGGCCGCCGAGAGCGGCAGTCCGCTGGAGGTCGTGCACGTCCAGCAGACCGCGGTCGTCGAGGACCAGGCGGCCGACAGCGAGCCCGCCGAGGCGGCGCGGAACGCGGTCACCCGTCACCTCGACCGGCTCGCCGGGCAGGGCGTCACCGCCACCGGACAGATCCTCGTCAGCGTCGGCGACCACGCGGCGGCCGGCCGGCTCCTGGCCCGGCACGCGGCACGGATCGGCGCACGGGCGGTCGCCGTCGGACGCTCGCCCCGAGGCGCGCTCGCCCAGTTCACCGACGGCAGCCTCACCATGGCCCTGGCGCACGGCGCCGAGTGCACCGTCGTCCTGGTGGACCCCGGGCACAGCCCCCGGACGCTGACCCGCGACGCGCTGAGCGAGCTGCGCGGCAGCGCCGCCTGAGGCACGGCACCGGCCCTGGACCGTCGGCGCCGCGCGCCCACCGGCCCGCACCCGGGTCCGCGTCCGCCGTGCGGCGCCGGGACCGGCGACGCCGAGGCCGCGGCCGAACCCCGGGGAACGCGCGCGGCGGACCCGTACCCGGGCCGATCTCCGGGGACGGGGGGCGGTGCCGTGGCCGGCGGCCGGTGCGTGACCTTCATCCCCGTCGAGGAGCCGCCACGCGAAACGGGTGATCACGATCGGGCCGCCCGCCGGCGAGCGGGACCGCCGCGCCGCGCGTGCCGGAGCCGTATCCGGACACGGGCAGGGGGCGAACACCCCCTGCCCGTGGTCCCGCGCGGCACGCCGCGCCACCTCGCCGTCAGGGCGTGGACGCAGGGCGCTCTGCGCTCACTTCCCCTGCCGTGAGGCCGGCGCGGCTCAGCCGGTCGCGTCCACCAGGGCCAGTTCGTGCAGCCGGTCCGGCGGGCCCGGCCGGGCGTAGTACCAGCCCTGGGCCGTGTCGCAGCCCAGTATCCGCAGCTGCTCGGCCTGGGCCCCGGTCTCCACGCCCTCGACGGTCACCGCCAGGTCGAGGGAGTGGGCCAGCGAGACGATCCCTTCGACGATCTTGAGGTCGACGGGGTCCGCCGGGAACTGCTGCATGCTCTGGGTGAAGGAGCGGTCCAGCTTGAGGATGCTCACCGGCAGCCGGCGCAGGTTCGCCAGGTTCGAGTACCCGGTGCCGAAGTCGTCCAGCGCGATGTCGACGCCCATCTCGGCCAGCCGGCGCAGCGGCTTGAGCAGGGCGTCGTCGGCGCCGATGAGGGCCGACTCGGTGACCTCCAGGCACAGCGCGTCCGGCGCGACGCCCGCCCGCTCCAGGATGTCGACGGTGTCCTGCACCAGGGCGGGATGCGTGAGCTGGCAGGGCGAGAGGTTGACGTTGATGCGCAAGGGCCCGGCGTCGACGTAGCGTTCGCGCCACTCGCGGGCCTGGCGCACCGACTGCTCCAGCACCCAGCGGCCCAACGGCACGATCAGGCCGGTGTGTTCGGCGAGCGGGATGAAGCGGTCCGGGCCGAGCACTCCGTGCTGCGGGTGCAGCCAGCGCACCAGGGCCTCGGCGCCGCGCACGCTGCCGTCGCCGAGGTGCACCAGCGGCTGGTACTCGATGAAGAACTCGCCCCGGTCCAGGGCCGTCGGCAGGGCTGTGGTCAGGCCGTGCCGGGTGATGGCACGGGCGTCGGCCTCCTCGTCGGCGAGCTCGAAGCGGTTGCCGCCCGCCGACTTGGCGCGGTACATGGTGATGTCGGCGCTGCGCAGCACCTCCGCCGGGCCGCGCTCGCCTGCCGGGCCCTCCACGATGCCGATGCTGCCGCGCACGGTGAGTTCCCGGCCGTCGATACGGATCGGGGCGAGCAGCGCGTTCATGATGCGGCCGGCCAGCTCGTCGACCTCGCGCTCGGTGTCGGGGCCGGTGGTGAGCGCCACGAACTCGTCACCGCCGAGCCGGGCGACCATCTCCCCCGGCGCGGTCGCGCACGCCTGCAGCCGGTCGGCGACCTCCACCAGCAGCCGGTCGCCGGCGGCGTGGCCGAGGCTGTCGTTGACGGTCTTGAAGCCGTCGAGGTCGAGGTAGCACAGGCCGAAGCGCTGGCCCGGCCCGGCGGCCAGCGCCTTCTCCAGACGCTCGAAGAAGAAGGTGCGGTTGGGCAGGCCGGTGAGCGCGTCGTGGGTGGCCTCGTAACGCAGCCGGAGGTTGAGCAGCCGGCGCTCGGTGGTGTCCTCCATGAGGGCGAGCTGGTACTGCGGGTCGCCGTCCGCGTCGCGCAGCAGCGAGACCGTGAGGTTGGTCCACAGGACCGTTCCGTCAGGCCGGTAGAACGCCTTCTCGAGGTGGTAGTGCTCGCGCTCGCCGCGGACGAGCTCGTCGTAGAGCGTCCAGGTCTGGGGCGCGTCCTCGGGATGGGTCCAGGCTTTGACGTTGCGCGCGGGGAAGTTGTGCTCGGACAGGCCGAACATCCGCAGCAGGGCGCCGTTGACCTGGAGGATGTTGCCCTCCAGGTCCGCGATGCCGATTCCTATGGCCGCGCCCTCGAAGACCGCGCGGAAGCGGGCCTCGGTGGCGTGCAGGGCCTGCGCCACCACGCCCTGCGCGTTCAGCGCGGCCGCGGAGATCGCCTCCTGCTCGGCGCGGGTGCGCTCACGCAGCGCCTGCGCGAACCCGGCGGCCATGGTGTGCTGCAACCGCGCGCAGCGCGCCCGCAGTTCCTCCGGATCGCCCTGCTCGCCGCAGTAGAGCACCAGGTAGGCGTCGACGCAGTCCAGCGTGCGGGTCAGCGCCTCGGGGTCGGTGCAGTGCGCGGTGACCAGGGCGGCACCGACGGCCCGGCCCGCCTCCGCGTCCGGTGCGCGGGTGTGCAGCGCTTCGTTCAGCCGGCGGGCCAGCGGCAGGAGTTGTTCCTCGAACTCCGGCCGGGTCAGCGACGTGGAGGTCACCGGGAAGACCGCCCGGCTCCAGATCGTCGCGAACCTGCGCAGTCTGTCCTCGGGCCCGTCCGGTTCCGCGCTCACGCCGTACGTCCCACGCCGGCGAACCCGGAGAAGGCAAAGGGATCCTCGTCCTCCGGCGCCGTCTGCGGCCGCCAGTGCGGCATCGACACCAGTCCCGGTTCCACCATGTCGTACCCCTCGAAGAACCGCGCGATCTCGTCGCGCGAACGCATGATCAGCGGGTTGCGAATGTCCTTGTACACGTCCACCGTGCCCGCGGCCCGTTCGGCCGGGAGCGGGATGCCCTCGTACGAGGCGTGGGTGAGGATCAGCAGGCTGCCGGGCGCGAGCGCGTCACGCAGCTCGGCCACCGCCCTGTACGGGTCGTCCTCGTCCTCCACGAAGTGAAGTATGGCAACGAGAAGCAGCGCGACTGGCCGATTCCGGTCGATCAGTCGCTCCACCTCGGGGCTCGCGAGGATCTCCCGGGGCTTGCGGAGGTCCGCGGCGGTGACGTCCGCGTTCGCGATGCCGTCGAGTACGGCCTGGCTGTGCGCGACGGCGACGGGGTCGTGGTCGACGTACACGACGCGGGCGTCCGGCCGGGCCGAATGGGCCACCTCGTGGACGTTTCCGAAGGTGGGGATGCCCGAACCGATGTCCAGGAACTGGTCGATGCCCTCGTCCAGGGCGAAGCGCACCGCGCGGCGCATGAACGCCCGGTTCGCCTGCATGATCTTGGGGAGTCCCGGCAGGAACTCCATCGCCTTGCGGGCCGCCTCCCGGTCGACCTCGAAATTGTGCGAACCGCCCAGGTAGTAGTCGTAGATCCGCGAGACACTCGGCACCGAGATGTCGACGCTCCGTGGGGCCCAGGCGGGACGCTCCATCTATCTCTCCAAGGCGTAGGCGATCCGGTGTTCGAGCTGAGGCTACTGATCGCCCGCCAACAGAGCGAGTGGAACCGGAAATTGACCGTCCGTTCCCGGTCACTGCCTGCGGCAATTGCCACATTCGCCCGGTGCTGCGACGTTCCGGGGGACAACCCCCGGCCCCCGGGCGGCAGCGCACGGAGCGGCCCGTCCCCTCCGTGCGGTGCGGAGGGGACGGGCCGCGGGGGCCGTACGCGCGTCCGGTGCGATCAACCCTGGGGAGGTGATGCCTACTTCTTCGGCGCGCCGACCGGCTTTCCGTCGGGCGACATGGCGTACCACGTGCCGCCCACGCCCTGACCGTTGACGTCCCCGGGCTCCTTGTCGCCCGAGAAGGTGTACGCCGGCCAGCAGTCGACGGTCATCTGCTTGACGCCGTCGGGGCGGGTGAAGCCCATCAGGCCCTTCTTCTCGATGCCCTTGGTGTCGCCGGCCGCCACCGGGGCGACCGCGGGCCACTTCGCCAGGCAGGGGCCCGTGCAGTGGGAGATCGGGTCGGGCCAGGCCACGTCCTTGATGAAGCGGTAGACCGTCATGCCGTTCTTGTCGACGACGATCTCGCCGAGCTTGGGATCGGTGCGCACGGACAGCCCGGGCAGGTTGGCCTGGGTGGCCTTCTTGCCGTCGGGGGCGAGCGCGTACCACTTGCCGCCCACGCCCTGGCCGGTGATGTCGCCGGCCTTGGCGTCCTTCGCGTAGCGGTACGCCGGCCAGCCGCCGATGGTCAGCTGCTGGGAGCCGTCGGCGCGGGTGACCTCGCCGAGCAGGGTCTTGTCGATGCCGGCGCCGGCCGTGGCGTCGTTCGCGGGAACGGGCGGCCAGGCCTTGGCGCAGTCGCCGTCACAACTCGACTTCGGCGGTTCGGCGGTGTCCTCGTCGAAGCGGTACAGCGTCTTGCCCGCCCCGTCGGTCAGCACCTTGCCGAACTTGGCGTTCTGGGTGACGGAGAGCTTGCCCGCGGACGCGGCCTGGGCCTGTCCGTCCGCGCCGTAGCCGTTGCTCGGGCTGGCACTGGCGGAACCGCCGGCGCCGACGCTGCCGTAGTCGCCCGCGGCGGCGGTGGCGCCCACGTTCTGGCTGCCCACCGACGGGCCGCTTTCCTGACCGCACGCCGTCGTCAGGGCCAGCACAGCCGCAGCGCTCGCCACGAGTGAGGCGCTCCGCCAGGAGGTCTTCATCGTCAACTCCCCATTGATACAAGGGTGTTGCAGCGCCCTGCTGCGCCGCCGCACGGCCATGGGTACGAATGGGACCACCGGTTGTGTTCAACCACCTCACAAATTTCTTTCCGGAACCTGTGGCACCGGGGCACCCTCTCGCACACGCGTGCGCATCCATGGACCCCCGAGGGCGACCCGGTCAAACGGCCGCGGCCGCCTGATCCTCCGTTCGTGCCAATCCCGGCCCGCTCCGGCGTGCCACGCCGCGGCAAGGCTCATGATCTTCGTCGTGCATGGACCCGAAACGACCCAAACCACCCTCGTCATAAGGGTATTGGCGCTGGCTCTGCTGACGTGGCTCCTGGTGGGCGGGCCGGCCGGCACGGCGAGGGCGGACGCGTGCGCGTACGCCTCGTCGGGGCCCGACGGCATCCAGTCGGTGGCGGTCACCGGCGACCTCCCCTGGCCGATGCCACCGATGTGCACCACGCCGCCGCCACCGCCGCCACCGCCGCCTCCAGAGCCGACGCCGACCCCGCCGCCGACCCCGACTCCCACGCCGACCCCGCCCAGGCCGAAGCCCGCCCCCAGGCCCACGCCGAGGCCCACGCCGCCCCCTCCCCCCGCGCCGGCCCCGCGGCCCGCCCCACCGCGCCCGAGCGCCCGCCCGGCTCCCCCGCCACCGCCTCCGGCCCCCTCACCGCCCCCCGCACCCACGGCCGAGCACGTGCACCGCGCGGCCGCGTCCCCCGTGGCCTACCCGCACTACCGGGCACCGGTGCGGGCCAGGCCGTCGCGCGGCAGCACCTCACCGATCGTCTTCGTCCTGCTCATCACGGCACCCGCCGTGATCGCCGTCGCCGCGCTGCGCGCGCGCTGACCCCTGGAGGAAACTCTTGCCGGAATGGCTTGTTCTCACCCTCGCGATGCTGGCCGCGTGCGCGGTGGTGGTCGTCGTCACCCTCGTCCGGCACCGGGCCGCGCCCGACGACGAGGACACCAGCGAGACCCCGGACGTCATCGAGTACATGACGATGTGGATCGGCGTGGTGTACGCCATCGTCCTGGGTCTGGCCATCGCCGGGGTGTGGGAGGGGCGCAGCGCCGCCGAGGACCACGTACAGGCGGAGGCCGTCGCGCTGCACGAGATCTCGGAGCGGGTGCGGGTGTATCCCGCGGACGTCCGCGACCAGATTCGGGAGGATGTCAACGCCTATGTCGGACAAGTCGTCCACACGGAGTGGCGGACGATGGCCGACGACGGACGGCTCACCCGGCGCGGTGACGAACTCATGGGCCGTATCCGCGCGGACGTCACCGACTACCAGCCCAAGACCGACTTCGAGGCCCAGGCCTATCAGCCGCTGCTGGACCAGGTCACCGCGGCGGACCAGGCGCGCAGTGCCCGGGCCGACTCCATGGGCGCGACCATGCCGGGCGTGGTGTGGTTCGGGCTGCTCGCCGGCGCCGTGATCACCATCGGCATGGTCTTCGCGCTGCAGATCCGGCGCACCCTGCGCGAACTGGTCCTCGCCGGGCTGTTCTCCGCCCTGATCGCGTTCCTGCTCTTCCTCATCTGGGACTTCGACGCGCCCTACACCCGGGGCATCACCGCCTCGGTCTCCCCGTATCTGAACCTCTTCCCGCACGTCTAGCGCCCGGGCGTCCCGCGCCCCGGAAACCACCGGGGGACGTGCGCCGCGCCGCCGCCGTCCCCTGGGTGGCCCACACGCGTGCCCCATTCGCACTACACCAATCGCGCACGCGCACGCCTGTTCCTAGCGTTTCGGTCATCGAGGTGCATTTCTCCCGAAGCGGAAAGAGTCCGCGGCTGCTCCTCGGGACCGGAGGAACACCATGCGCGCGATACGTGCCGCTTCGGCCGCGCTGCTGGGCGTCGGCGCCCTCGCCCTGTCCGCGCCGGCCGCCGTCGCGAAGGACGACGGCCGCACCATCACGCCGTTCGCCTTCAGTGTGCTGCCCTCGACCGTCGCGGCCGGTGGTCACGTCACCCTGCACGTGAACCGCGACGGCGACTGCAGGGGACCGGCCACGGTCCGCTCGGCGGTCTTCGACACGGTCGTCATCCCGCGCAGAGAGTCCTGGGGCAGTGCGACCGTCGACCGGGACGCCAAGCCCGGCGCGATGTACCGGGTGACGTTCACCTGCGACGGTGCGAGCGGGTCCACGGAGCTGACCATCGCCGGCGGCCATCCGCGCCACCCCACACCCGTGCCGGTCGACCCCACGCCGGTGCCGCTCAACCCGCACCGGGGCGTGCAGGCCGGTGAGGGCGGCAGCATCGCCGGGTTCGACCTCAAGGAGATCGGGATGGGCGCCGCGCTCATCGCCGGCTCGGTCGGGGCGGCGTACTACTTCTCGCGCCGCCGCGGCGAGGACGGCGCCTGACACGACGGCTTCGCCCCGGAACCGCTGTTGGGTTCCGGGGCGAAGCCGACGTGCGACGCGGTGTTCCAGGAGGGGAGGGCCCCGCAACGGGGACGTCCCGGCAGGCGGAGGTCAGATCCGCCGCTCGGACCTGCGCCGCAGCCAGAAGAAGCCGCCGCCCACGACCGCCGCCGCCACCAGCCCGCCGCCGATGGCCATGTCCGTGGGCGTCGCGCCGCTGGAGCTGCCGCCGCCGAGACCGCCCTGGACGCCGCCGATGACGGTGAAGGCGGCCGGGTTCGTCAGCGTCTTGCCGCCGCAGTTGACGCTGATGCTGTGCGAACCGTTGCGCGCGTCCCGGTTGACCGTCGCCGTTCCCCTGGACGTCTGCGTGTTCCTGACCGGGGTGAGCGGCGTACTCCGGAACGCCTCCGAGGTGGCCGTGCCGCCGGTCGGGCAGCCGTCGACGGTGATGGTCAGCTGGCCGCCCCGGGCGATGACGCTGGGCAGCGCGACGATGTTGCTCGGGTTGATGTTCATGCCGTCGGCCTGGGCCGCCGGTGCGGCCAGCCCGAAGGCGGCGACCGCGGCGGCTGAGACCGCCAGGGCACGATGAGTCGTCATGTGATCCTCCGCGAAAGGCGCCCCGGGGGCCGTCCCCGGTCTGTCGGCGAGAAAGCGCCTCCCAGAAAGACCCTCAGATGCCGTGGACGCGCCCGCATTTCGGCAACAGCGGGCAATGGTCCGTATCGGTGAGAGGACACGCCGGGCAATTCCCGCGCATTCCGATATCGCCGCAGGTCACGCGAGCATCGGAAATTTCCTGTCGGCGGCAACTCGGATGGCGCACCGAAGCCGCTCGAGCCACCCGTTCGCCGCTGTCCCCGTCGCCGGTTGCACGCGCGGCCTTTAGCGTTGCCGTATGCGCGAATGACCCGGCGACGGCCGCGTCGAGAGGGGTGCACGAATGGAAGCGTCGGAGCTGGCCGAAGCGGCGGCAGAGGAGGAGCGGCGCAGGAAGCGCGCTCCTTGGGGCGTCATAGCGCTGGTGCTGCTGACCGGCCTCGCCCTCATCCGCAACGGCTCGGGCGAGTTCGACGTCGGCCCGCCGCAGCCCGCGACCGCCGCCGCGGCGGACAGCCGCCTCCCCGGCGCCGCGGCGGACAAGGTCCAGCCGCTGCCCTACGCCCTGCCCGACCGGGTGCGCATCCCCACGATCCGGGTCGACGCCCCGGTGCTGCCGGTCGGACTCGACGCGGACGGCTGGGTCTCGGCGCCGCCGCCCGAGGACCCCAACCTGGCCGGCTGGTTCACCGGTGGGGTCACCCCGGGCGAGAAGGGCACCGCGGTGGTGGTCGGCCATGTCGACAACAAGCAGGGTCCCGCCGTGTTCTACAACCTCGGAGCCCTCAAGAAGGGAAATCGCGTCGAGGTCGCCCGTAAGGACGGAAAGACGGCCGTGTTCGAGATCTACGGCATCGAGGTCTTCGACAAGAAGAACTTCCCCGGCGACCGCGTCTACGGCTCCAAGGGCGAACCGGAATTGCGCGTCATCACCTGCGGCGGCGGCTTCTCCAAGAAGACCGGCTACGACGGGAATGTCGTCGTCTTCGCCCGCCTGGTCGAGGTGCGGTAGGAGTTTCCCCGGCCGGGCGGGCGGGACGCGACGGTGCTGCTCGCCGCCGCCGCGCGGTTATGCGGGGCGCCGCCTCGGCACGGTGATGTGGTAGCCGGAATCCAGCAGGTGCGGCAGCCACTTGTGCAGGGCGCGGACCGTCTGCGAGCGGTTGCCCCCGGCGTCGTGCGAGAGCACCACGACACCGGGAGCGGCGCCGTGCTCGACCCGGTGGACGATGGTGCGGGTGCCGGGCCTGGTCCAGTCGCGGGTGTCGACGGTCCAGGCGAGGGGCTCCATGCCCATCTCTGCGCCGAGTTGGAAGACGGCGCGGTTCCAGGCGCCGTAGGGCGCGCGGAACCACTGCGGCCGCTCCCCGTACGCCTTCTCGATGACGTCGCTGGTGCGCTCCATCTCGGAGCGGATCCGCGAGCGCTTCAGGCGGGTCAGCAGCGGGTGGGTCCAGGTGTGGTTGCCGACGAGGTGCCCGTCGTCGGCCATCCGGGCCAATAGGTCCTGGTTGTCGACGGCCATCTCCCCGCAGACGAAGAACATGGCGCGCACCTCGTACGTGGCGAGCGTGTCCAGGATGCGCGGGGTGTAGCGGGGGTCGGGCCCGTCGTCGAAGGTCAGCACCATGGTGCGGCCGTGTCCGGGCAGCCGCAGGAACGGTTCGTGGCGCACCGCGGTCGGGGCGGGCGCGGCGCGCGGCGGCCCGCCGTATCCGGTCAGCGGCCGCAGCCGGTACGTGGACGGATTGAGCGCGGCGCGCGCCTGGGGCCCGGCGGCCGGAGCGGGGGCGGGCGCGGCCGCCTCGTCCGCTCCCCCGTCCAGCGCCGGCGCGACGACGCCGCCCGCCACTCCGAGGGCGGCGGCGCCGGCGATCAACACCCGGCGCCGCGTGAGCAACTGATCCTTTTCCATGCCTCATCAGTCGCCCCGCCCGGGGCCCGGCGCCGACAGCAACACGGCGGCGGCACCGGGAAATCACCCGCCCGGCGCAGGCAACCGGCCCAATGACGGCGTGTCGGCGGCGGCCGGCGGGCGTCAGCGGCGCCGGACCAGCGGGAACGGCAGGGTCTCGCGGATCGTCAGGCCCGTGAGGAACATGACCAGGCGGTCCACGCCGATACCGAGGCCCCCGGTGGGAGGCATGGCGTACTCCAGGGCGTCGAGGAAGTCCTCGTCCAGCTCCATCGCCTCGGGGTCGCCGCCGGCGGCCAGCAGGGACTGGGCGGTCAGCCGCCGGCGCTGCTCGACCGGGTCGGTCAACTCCGAGTAGGCGGTGCCCAGTTCCGTGCCGAAGGCGACCAGGTCCCAGCGCTCGGCCAGGCGCGGGTCGGTGCGGTGCTGGCGGGTGAGCGGGGAGACGTCGGTGGGGAAGTCCTTGTAGAAGGTGGGCAGTTGCGTCCGCTCCTCGACCAGGCGCTCGTACATCTCCAGGACGATGTCGCCGCGTCCGTCGTCGGCGGTGTACGGCACACCCGCGCGGTCGCACAGCCGCTGCAGCCGCTGCAGGTCCGTACCGGCCGCGACCTCCTCCCCCAGGGCCTCGGAGATCGCGCCGTGGACCGTCTTGACCGGCCAGGCGCCCGAGATGTCGTACTCCTTGCCCTCCTTGCGGGCGACGGGCGAGCCGAAGGCGGCCGTGGCCGCGCCCTGGATCAGTTCGCGGGTGAGGTCGAGCATCACGTCGTAGTCGGCGAAGGCCTGGTAGGCCTCCAGCATGGTGAACTCGGGGTTGTGCTTGTAGGAGACGCCCTCGTTGCGGAAGGTGCGGCCGAGTTCGAAGACCTTCTCCAGGCCGCCCACGCACAGCCGCTTCAGATACAGCTCGGGCGCGATGCGCAGGTACAGGTCGAGGTCGTAGGCGTTGATGTGGGTGGTGAAGGGGCGGGCGTTGGCGCCGCCGTGGATCTGCTGGAGCATCGGCGTCTCCACCTCCAGATAGCCGCGCTCCAGCAGCCCCTGGCGCAGCGCCTGCACGGCGGTGGAGCGGGCGCGGATCACCGCGCGCGCGTCGGGGCTGGAGATCAGGTCGACGTAGCGCATACGGACCTTGGCCTCGGGGTCGGCGAGGCCGTGGCGTTTGTCGGGCAGCGGGCGCAGGCACTTCCCGATGAGCTGCCAGCCGGTGACGAAGATCGTCGGCTCGCCCTGGTCGCTCACGCCCACCGTGCCCGTGGCGGTGATCTGGTCGCCGATGTCGGTGTCGGCGGTGAAGCGGTCGAGGGCGGGGCCGCAGCGGTCACGGGTGAGGGCGAGTTGGCGGTCGCCCGACCAGTCGCGCAGCACGACGAAGACGATGCCTCCGAAGTCCCGTACGAGCATGACCCGGCCGGCGACGGCGACCTCGTCGCCCGCCCGGACGTCGGCGAGGGCGTGGGTGCGGCGGGGGATGCCGACCGGGTAGGGGTCGGTGCCGCCGGCGCGCAGCCGGTCCAGGGTGCGGTGCCGGACGCGGACCTGTTCGGGTAGGCCGGCGTAGGGATCGCCGGGCCCGGCCTCGTCCCCTCCGGCGAGGCCGAGCGCCGACAGCGACGGCAGGCCCTCGGTGGTCGCGGGCCTGGACGCGCCTCTCGGGTGCCCCTTTCCCCAGAGTTTGCGCAGCGACGGTACGGAGACGAAGCCCTCGGCGATGCCGGAGGCCAGGCCGATGCGGGCCAGGGAGCCGGTGTCGCCGTAGCAGATGAAACGCGGGTACCACTGCGGGTGGTACTTGGCGTTGGAGCGGTACAGGGCCTCCAGCTGCCACCACTTGGAGAAGAACAGCAGCAGGCGCCGCCACAGCCGCAGGACCGGTCCGGCGCCGATGCGGGCGCCCTCCTCGAAGGCCGAGCGGAAGACGGCGAAGTTCAGCGAGATGCGGCGCACGCCCAGTTTCGGGGCGGCGGCGCACAGCTCGGCGACCATGAACTCCATGACGCCGTTGGGCGCGGCGCGGTCACGCCGCATCAGGTCGAGGGAGACGCCGTCGCGGCCCCAGGGCACGAAGGACAGCAGCGCGAGCAGGCGGCCGTCCTCGCTCAGCGCCTCCACCAGGAGGCAGTCGCCGTCGTCCGGGTCGCCGAGGCGGTCCAGGGCCATCGAGAAGCCGCGTTCGGTCTCGGTGTCGCGCCAGGCGTCGGCCTTGTCGACGACCTCCTCCATCTCCGCGTCGGTGAGGGTGGCGTGCCGGCGGATGCGGCAGCGGGCACCGGTGCGGCGCACCCGGTGCACGGCCTGCCGGGTCACCCGCATGTCGCGGCCGTCGAGGTCGAAGCCGGCCACGTGCAGGATCGCCTCGTCGCCGAGTTGGAGCGCGCCGAGTCCGGAGCGCGCGAAGGATCGGGCGCCGTCCTCGGAGGCACCCATGGCGGCGGGCGCCCAGGCGTGCCGGCGGGCCACGTCCAGCCATGCGCCGATGGCGTGCGGCCAGGCCTCGCGGTCGCCGACGGGGTCCCCGCTGGCGAGGCAGACACCGGCCTCGACGCGGTAGGTGACCGCCGCCTTGCCGCTGGGCGAGAAGACGACGGCCTTGTCCCGGCGGGTGGCGAAGTAGCCGAGGGAGTCCTCCTCGCCGTAGGCCCTGAGCAGGGCGCGGATGCGCGCCTCCTCGTCGCCGTGCAGGGCGGACTCCATGCGCTGCGAACGGAACAGGGTGGCGGCGGCGTTGAGCAGGGCGAGGGCGCCGAACAGGCCGAGCAGGAAGTACAGGCCGCGCGGCGGGCTGCCGTCGAAGGAGCGGCTGGAGACCAGTCCGCCGCAGACGCGGTTGGCGGCCCACAGCAGGCGCCTGCCCTCCGGGAGCGTCCCGGGGAACAGGGCCACCAGACCCCAGCCGACGAGGATGCCGGCGAGCAGCCCGGCGAGCAGGACGAGCAGGGCCCGGCGGACGGCGGCGCGGCGGGTGGCGGCGTAGAACTCCCGGCGGGCGACGATGAGCAGGGCCAGCGCGAGGGAGCAGACCACGAGGGAGCCGACGGACTCCGCGTACAGGCCGAGCGCCACGCCGAGGATGTCGGTGAGGGCCAGCAGGCCCAGGTAGACGACCACCAGCCACCAGGCGATCTTCTTGCGGGCGGCGGTCGCGGCGGCGAGCAGGAAGAGGAAGACGGCGTAGGCGAGGTTCGCGCTGACGGGGACGATGACGACGTCGAGGAAGCGGACCACGGGCCGCAGCACGACGCGCAGCGGCCGGATGAGGGCCAGCAGGACGCACAGCAGCCCCACCGCGCCGAAGAAGGTCCCGAAGGCCTCCGGCACCTTGCTCATCGGCCCGTGTCCGGGCGGCCGTATCGGGCCCGTCGTCGCCCCGGGCGGGGAGGCCTCCGCGGTGGCACTCATGCTTTCGAGAGTAGGAAGTACGCGGCCGCCTCGCCCGTCGAGCCCGGACATCGGTGCGACCTGCGGCTTCCGATAGCCTCACAGCCGTGACGGAACACCACTCGCATCAGTTCGAGCGGGGCACGGACGGGCCCAAGGTCATCGTGGTCGGGGTGGACGGCTCGGACACCTCCATGCGCGCCGCGGCATATGCCGGTGGCCTGGCCCGGCGCCAGGGCGCGCTGCTCGCCGTCGTCTACGTGCAGCCGGTCATGGCCGCGGGCGCGGCCATGGGAGCGCCGGTCGCCGAGACGACGGACGAGATCGCGGAGGAGCTGATCGCCTACATCCGGGACGCCACCGAGCGTCTCAAGGGGATATTCGAGGTGCGCTGGGAGTTCCACACCTTCCGCGGCGACCCCTACGGGGGCCTGGTGAAGGCGGCGGACGAACTGAAGGCCGACGCGGTGGTGGTGGGCGCCTCCGAGCAGGCCGGACACCGGATCGTGGGTTCGGTGGCGGTCCGGCTGGTGAAGGCCGGGCGGTGGCCGGTGACGGTGGTGCCGTAGGACCCGCCCGTCACACACGGGTCCGCACACGGTGTCCTCCCTCCCGGAACACGCCCTGGGACCGCCCCGGGGCAGGGGGGTCGGCGGGGCGGGGCGGGCCGCGGCTACCCGCCCATCACCAGGCCGTCCTTCGCCGCGCCGCGGCTGAGCACCACGTCGCGGATCGCGTCACGCGCGGCCTTCACGTCGGCGCCCCGCCGGAGCGCCTGGCCGAGCTCGACGACCCGGCCCGCGTCGACGTCGAAGAGCAGCGGGATGAACTCCGCCTTGGCCACCTCCCAGCGTCCGCCCGGCTTCGCGGGCGGGGCGAAGGTGAAGCGGCCGAGGGTGGACTCGTTGCCGCGCGGGTCCTTGACGCCCTGGTCGTCGGTCATCTCGCCGGCGATCTCGTCGCCCAGGCCGTAGATCACCCAGGTCCCGTTGACCTTCTCGTACGCCTGCGGCACATGGGCACGGGTACCGAGGATCAGGTCGATGTCGGGGCGGCCGCCCGTGCGGGCGGCGGTGAGCTGCCGGGCCAGGGCGAGCTGCTGCCCGTCGGGGGCGTCCTGCCATTCGGTGCCCCATTGCAGGGAGACGACGACCACGTCGGCGCCCGCGCGCCGGGCGGTCCGGGCGTCCGCGACGATCGCGTTCTCGTTCATGAGGCTGACGGCCCAGGGCCGGCCGGCGGGCAGCGGCCTGCCGTTGGTGTCGAAGGTGTAGGCGAGGTGGGCGACCTTGGCGGGGCCCGCGCGCAGCATCGTGACGGTGTGCGCCTCGGTCTCGGTGCGTGCCGAGCCGGCGTGCCGTACGCCGGCCGCGTCGAGGGCGTCGAGGGTGCGGCTGATGCCCTGGGCGCCGTCGTCGAGGCTGTGGTCGGAGGCCGTGGAGCAGCCGTCGTAGCCGGTGGCGGCGAGCGCCTGGGCGATCTCCGGCGGTGACCTGAAGTCCGGGAAGCCGGTGTAGTCGCCGTTCGCGCCGTAGACCGTATCCAGGTGACACAGCGCCAGATCGGCGCGGGAGACGACGGGTTCGGCGCCGGCGAGCATGGGGCGGAAGTCGTAGGCGGTGCCGCCGCCGTCGAAGCGCGCCCGGTCGATGACGGGGCTGTGCGGCAGGATGTCGCCGGAGGCGACCAGCGTGAATCCGCGCGCCGCGGCCGGTGCCGGCCGGCCGGCCGCGGCGGTCGGATGACGGTGCTGGGCCTGACAAGCGGCGCCCGCGGCCAGAACGACCGTCAGGGCGAGGGCAACCTGTCGTCTGCGTGCAATCATCGGCTCACCCCACTGTGGTCCTATTTACGGACAAATAGGTACGAAGTTGGGAGCGCCCCCAAACAACCCCGCTACGCCGATTGGCCCGTCCGGCGTCCCCCGCCGGCGCGCGGCGGGCCCGCGCGCGCCGGCCGGAACCGTTCGTCGAACCGTTCGCCGACGCGATCGACCGTCCGCCGCAGACGCGGGCGCGCTCCCTGTCCCGGGACGGCCGCCTGCGATGCCATACGGCCATGACGGCCGGACCCATCCTCACGAACGCGACGACCGCCGAGCACGAACTCGCCGCGCTCCAGCGGGAGCACGGACGACCCCTCTTCGCCCTCCTGCTCAGGCTCTGCGACGGCGACCGGCAACGCGCCGAGGACCTCGTGCAGGAGACCCTCGTGCGCGCCTGGCAGCATCCCGAGGCGCTGCGCGCCGGCGACTTCGATTCCGTACGTCCGTGGCTGCTGACCGTGGGGCGGCGGCTGGCCATCGACGCGCGGCGCGCCCGGCAGGCCCGCCCGCCCGAGGTCGGGGACGCGATCCTGGAGACCACCCGGGTGATCGGCGACCACGCCGAACGGGCCGCCGCCGCCCTCGACGTACGCGAGGCTGTGAAGACACTCACTCCCGAGCACCGTGAAGTCCTGGTGCTCGTGTACTTCCACGGGGCGAGTGTTGCGGAAGCCGCCGAAACGCTGGGGATTCCGCCCGGTACGGTGAAGTCCCGCGCGTACTACGCGTTGCGCGCCCTGCGCCGGGTGCTTCCGGGTTATGCGGCCGACCTGCGGTGAAACGGACCGCCAAGTCAAACCTCGGTAAAGCGCCTTGCTGAAGACATGCGTTGAGCAATGGGCTGTCTTCATCCGTGTTCCGGACTGGGGGCCCGGGGTCCCGGAGGGGATCTCGGGCCGGGCGACGCGCACGCACCGGAGGAAGGCAGGACGGGATGCTGCACAGAGGTCACAAGAGCACGGACGGAGCCGGCGGCGATGAACTGGTCGTCCCCATGGCCTGGCTGTACGCCGAGTACATCGCCGACGAACTGCTGCGGACGGGCGACCTGATGCCACCGACGTCCTTCGAGTTCCGGGCCGGTCGCGACGCCCTGGCGCTGACCGTCTTCCTGTCGGACACGGACGGCGAGCTCCCGGGCATCCGGGTGGTCTCCCAGCTGGAGAACTGGCTGTCGCTGACCGCCTACGACCAGCCGTGGCAGGACTGGGTGCGCGAGCGGATGGCGCTGCTGGGCGCCGAGGCCGCCGACGCGGGCGGTCCCGCGCCCGACCTGGAACTGGCCCAGGCCGCCTGGCGCTGGCTGGAGGAGACCGAACTTCTGGCGCCCGATCTGAACGCGGTGCCCGGCGGCGCCGTGACCGGTGAGGAGGACGGACCGAAGGTGTGGACGAAGGCGTGGCAACTGGGGCTGCCGCTCGGGCACCTCGCCATCCACCTTTTTTAGACGCCTCCGGTCCCGGACCAATCCGCGTGCCCGACCGCTCCGAACCCCTTGGTTGCGATTCTGTGGATGCCTTGAGTGATTCGACTGTCTGGTGCGTACCGGTGGGAGCAAGGAGTAACACCCCCCGCACCCAACGGCACGAGGATTCGGCATGTGGTCGTCCCAGGAGAGGCATCGCGACGTCGCCGCGTACGCGCTCGGCGTGCTGGACGAGGCGGACGCCTTCCGCTTCGAGGACCACCTCATGGAGTGCGCGCGCTGCGCCGCCTCCGTGACCGAATACGGGCCCATCACCCGGCAGATGATGCTGTACCGCCGGGCGACGCCACGGTTCGTCAGCCCCATGACGAGGCCCGGCCCGCAGCTGCTGGACCGGCTGATGGCCGCCGTGGCGGCCCGGCACCGGGCCGGCCGGCGGCGCTTCGTCTTCGCGCTGGCGGCGTCCGCGGCGATCGCCGTGACCGGGCCCGGCATCGCGATGTCGGTGGGCCACGGCGGCGGTGACAGCACCATGCGCCTCGCGGCGACCGACGCCCACACGGGGGTGTGGGCGCAGGTCACGTCCCAGAACGCGGAGACGGGCAGCCAGGTCGTGCTGGAGATCAAGGACGGCGCGGGCCCCCACTCGTGCCGGCTGATCGCCGTCGGCCACGACAACTCCGAAGAGACCGTGACCAGCTGGACCGTTCCCGGCCACCACGCCGGCCCGATCACCATGCGCGGCAGCTCGGCCATGCACACCGGCGACATCGCCCGCTACGACGTGCGGACGGCCGGCGGGGAGCATCTGGTGACCCTTCAGGCCCGCTGACCCCGGGCGCCGGACGGGCCTTCGCCGTCCATGCCGCCGTCACTTCAGCAGCCGTGACATCCTGCGGTCCGCCAGGGGCTTGCCGCCCGTCTGGCACGTCGGGCAGTACTGCAGCGAGGAGTCGCTGAAGGAGACCTCGCGGATGGTGTCGCCGCAGACCGGGCAGGGCTCGCCGGTGCGGCCGTGCACCCGCAGGCCGCTCTTCTTCTCCGCCTTCAGCCGGCCCGCCGCCACGCCCCGGGAGCGCTCGACGGCCTCGGTGAGCGTGTCCCTGAGCGCCGCGTGCAGACGGGCGGTCTCCTCGGGGGTGAGGGACGCCGCCAGCTTGTAGGGGGACATCTTCGCGGCGTGCAGGATCTCGTCGCTGTACGCGTTGCCCACGCCGGCGATCAGGCTCTGGTCGCGCAGGGCGCCCTTGAGCCGGCGGCGTTCCGGCTTGAGCAGGTCCGCGAAGCGGGCGAGGTCGAAGTCGTCGCCGAGCGGGTCGGGGCCGAGGCGGGCCACACCCGCGATCTCCCGGGGGTCCTGGACGACGTGGACGGCGAGGCGCTTCTGGGTGCCCGCCTCGGTGAGGTCGAAGCCCTCCCCCGTCTCCAGGGCCACGCGCAGGGCGAGCGGGCCCTTGCCCGGGCGGGGCGGGCCGTCGGGGAGTCTGTCCCTCCACTGCAGCCAGCCGGCGCGGGCCAGATGGGTGACGAGATGCGGGCCGCCGTCCGTCACGAGGTCGAGGAACTTGCCGTGCCGGTGCACCGCGACGACCTCATGGCCCTCCACGGCCGAGAGCGGCGGGTCGTAGGTCTTCAGGACGCTGATCGCGACGGGCAGCACCCGCACGATCTCGTGACCGACCAGGTGCTCCGTGAGGAAGTCCTTGAGCGCTTCGACCTCGGGCAGTTCCGGCATACGTCCAGAGTGCCACCCGGCACCGACAGTGCCGGGCGGGACCGGCTCAGTCCCCGCGCGGGACCAGGAACTCGCACCAGACGCACTTGCCGCCGCCCCGCGCCTCCACGCCCCACGCGTCCGTGAGCAGGTCGACCAGGAGCAGGCCCCGCCCGGAGACGCCCGACTCCCCCGCCTCGCGGCGGCGTGGCAGGGCGCTGGAGGAGTCCTCCACCTCCACGCGCAGCCGGCGGTCGCTGCCGGTGAGGACCCTGAGCGTGACGATCGCGGCGCCCTCGGTGTGCATCAGCGCGTTGGTGATCACCTCGTCGGCGACCAGCTCGATCTCGTCGGCGCGCTCCGCCGCGCCCCAGGCGCGGACCGCGGCGCGGATCATGTGCCGGGCCTGGGTGAGGGCCTCGGGGTCGCCGGGTGCCACGTGCTGCTGGAGCCGGCCGCCGGCCTGGGTGGTGTCCAGGCCGCGGCGGCGCAGCAGGAGCAGGGCCACGTCGTCGTCGCCGCCGCGTTCCTCGGCCACGTCGATCAGGCAGTCCGCGAGGTCCCGTACGTCCTCCGGTCCCGAGGCGATGAGGGCGGTGAGCACTTGCACGCCGTCGTCCAGGTCCGCGCCGGGCTGTTCGACCAGGCCGTCGGTGCACAGCAGCAGGGTGTTGCCGGGGTCGAGCTCCAGGGTGCCGACCGGGTACTCCAGGCGCCCGAACTCCGCCGACAGGCCGAGCGGCAGCCCGCCCGGGACGGGCACCCGGCGGCAGCTGCCGTCGGTGTGCCGGATCAGCGGGTCGATGTGGCCGGCCCGCACCACCTGCACCACGCCGGTGGACAGGTCCGCCTCCGCGTACAGGCAGGTCGCGAAGCGGTCGGTGTCGAGTTCGTGCAGGAAGACGGAGGCACGGGCCATCACGGTGGCGGGGGTGTGGCCCTCGGCGGCGTAGGCGCGCAGCACGATGCGCAGCTGGCCCATGACGGCGGCCGCGTGCGTGTCGTGTCCCTGGACGTCGCCGATGACGGCGCCGACCCGCCCGCCGGGCAGCGGGATGAGGTCGTACCAGTCGCCGCCGATGTCGCGGCCGAGGGAGGCGGAGCGGTAGCGCACGGCGACGTCCGCGCCGCGGACGCTGGGGATGGTGCGCGGCAGCATGGCCTGCTGGAGGCCGGAGGCGAGGTCCTTCTCCTGCTCGTAGAACATGGCCCGCTGCATGCTCTGGGCGATGCTGCTGCCGAGGGCGAGCAGGACGTTGCGGTCCTCGGCGGAGAAGCCGCGCCGGTCGCTGTAGAGCAGGCCCATGGCGCCGATCGGCCGGGCCTGGACGATCAGCGGCAGATACGCGGCGGACGTGATGTGCAGGTCGGTGATGTGCGGCCACAGCAGCGGATAGCCCTCGGCGAACTCCTCGGGCGACTCGATGAAGCGCGGCGTCAGGGTCCGTACGACGTCGCTCATCGGGTAGGGCTCGTCGATCCGGGTGACCAGGGTGCCGGGGACGAAGCTGCCCGCCGGGCCCTCCGCGATCAGCCGGATACGGCCCGCCTCGACCAGGCCCATGACCAGGCTGGTGGCGCCCAGGTGGGTGAGGCCGTGGGTGTCCTTGACGACGTCGATGACGTCCTGGACGGTGCGGGCGTGGGCGAGGGCGGCCGTGGTGAGCTGGACGACGTTGGTCTGGTGGCGCCGGGCCGCGTCCTGGGCGTCCCGCTCGTCGCGGGCCTCGCTCTGGCTCAGCTCCTCGGTGGCGTCCCGGACGATGCCGATGATCCGGCGCGGGCGGCCCGTCTCGTCGCGCCGGATGTAGCCCTGGGTGTGGGTCCAGCGCAGGGTGCCGTCGCGGCGGCGGATGCGGAAGTAGGCGCCGTAGTTCTCGCTGCCGTCCTTCATGGCCTGGGCGACGAGGCTGTCGAGGCGGTAGCCCTCGGCCGTGGGGACCCGGACCGCGAGGCTGCCGGGGCGGTCGTCGTACTCGTCGGGGCGCAGGTCGAAGACCTCGTGGGCCTGGGCGTCCATGTGGAACAGACCGGTGTCCAGGTCCCAGTCGAAACTGCCCATGAGGTTGAGCGCCAGGATCGGGTCCGGGTGGGCGGGCCAGTCGTCCGGGAGAGACAGGGCGCTCGCTCCCCGATCAACCATGGAGCCACCTTGCCAGGATTCGCCCGATTCTTCGACCGGGAGCACACGGGATTTTTCCTGCTCCCCGGCCGTCGCGGTGATCAGCCGCGGCGGATGCCCGCGGGGTCGTGGAAGGCGACGCTGGTCGCGGTGGCGTCGGGGATCAGGCCGTCGCCGTCGGGCTGGTCGGGGGTCTCCGGCACCGTGTCCGGGCCGGTCCGGTCCGGGTCGTCCGGGGAGGACGGCGCGGCGGGGGAACGGTCCGGGTCCCCGGGCACGGGAGCCGTCGGTGGTGCGACCGTGGCGGTCGCCGTGGGGCAGCCGGCCGCCCCGGACGGCGGCGCCGCCGGGGGTACGGCGTCGGTGGCGTCCGGTGGGACGGTCACCGTCGGCGGCGGGCTCGGGCAGTCGCCGGACGGGGCCGGCGGGGACGGGCTCGTGCTGCCGGGGCTCTCGCCCGGAGCGGTGCCAAGGGCACTGCCGTCCGGGTCGGGCGTCGGTGTCGGCCGTGGGGTGAGGAGCGCGGGCGGGGGGACGACGTGGTCGTGCTGGACGTCGTGCCCGACGTGCCGCTCGATCCAGGCCCGGTGCGCGACGTCGATGATCGTGAGGTCGGTGACGGACTGCGGTGCCGGTGTCACCACGATCACGCGGGCGGACCGGTAGCCGGGCCAGGCGGAGCCGTGCGTCCGGCCGCCCTGCGTCGCGCCGGCCGCCTGGAGCGGATTGCCGCAGGCGCAGCGGACGCGGGGCATGCCCCGGTCGTCGACGAGGACGGCGGTGCCGGCCTGGAGGACGGCCGGGAAGCCGGTGGTCCGGCCGGCGCGGTAGCCGTGGTCGGCGACCAGGGTGTCGGCGCGCAGCACCACCGGGGCCAGGCCGCGCAGATAGTCCGGCAGGGAGGCCGGGGAGACGCCGGCGGCCAGGGCGAAGGCGCGGGCCTTGGCCCGGTCCGCGGCCAGCCGGCCGATCTGGCCGTCCACGTCGCAGCTGCCCACGTGCGCTGTGCCCGCGTAGAGCCCGGGCAGGGAGCCCGGGACGGCGCGCACCGCCTGCGGGCCGTCGGCCGGCGAGGAGTCGCCGGGCCGGGGCGCGCCGGTGACGGGCGGTGCGAGGGCCGTGGAGCCCGTGAAGGGGTCGGGGCCCTGGTCCGCGGCGGGCTGGAGGAAGACCTCCGCGCCCGCCCGCGGGTCCGCCTCACCGCTGCCGCCGCAGCCGGCGACGCAGAGCGCCGCCGCGAGCGTGCAGGCCGTGGCGAGGGTTCGGGTGGCTGTGCGCACCTCGTCCTCCCACCTCATTCCGGACAATTCGCCACTATTGTTTGCTTCACCCTCTTGGGTTACGCAAGCGGAAGACGGATAAGCGGACAGTGACGGGAGGTTCGGCGCGCGACAGGATGACACGACGACAACGGGAGCGAGGAGCGCACGGCCGTGGACTGGTTCACCGCACCCGGGTACTGGCTGAGCCGGCTGGTCCTCCAGCGGGCTCTGGCCGGGCTGTACCTGGTGGCCTTCTTGACGGCGGCCCTCCAGTTCCGCGCGCTGATGGGCGAACGGGGCATGCTGCCCGTCCCCCGCCACCTCGAACGGGTGCGCTTCCGGCAGGCTCCGAGCCTGTTCCAACTGCACTACTCCGACCGCTTCTTCGCGGCCTGCGCCTGGACCGGCTGCGCGGTCTCGGCGGCGCTGCTCGCCGGGGCGGACTCCCGGCTCCCGCTCTGGGCGGGGATGGTGCTGTGGCTCGTTCCCTGGGCCCTGTACCTCTCGATCGTCAACGTCGGCCAGACCTGGTACGCCTTCGGCTGGGAGTCCCTGCTGCTGGAGGTCGGCTTCCTGGCGGTCTTCCTGGGCAACGACGAGGTGGCCCCGCCCCTCGTGATCCTCCTCCTGCTGCGCTGGATCCTGTTCCGGGTGGAGTTCGGCGCGGGTCTGATCAAGATGCGTGGGGACGCCTGCTGGCGGAAGCTGACCTGCCTGGACTTCCACCATGAGACGCAGCCGATGCCGGGCCCCCTGAGCTGGTTCTTCCACCATCTCCCACGGCCCCTGCACCGGGTCGAGGTGGCGGCCAACCACGTCACCCAACTCGTCGTGCCGGTCCTGCTGTTCACCCCTCAGCCGGTCGCCACGGCCGCCGCGTCGCTGATGGTCGTCACCCAGCTGTGGCTGGTGCTGTCGGGCAACTTCGCCTGGCTGAACTGGATCACCATCGTGCTCGCCGTCTCCGCGCTGGAACTCCCGGCCGGCGCACCGTCGTCCGTGCCGGCCGCGCCGCTCTGGTACGAGATCCTGGTCCTCGCGGTCGCCGCCGCGCTGCTCGCCCTCAGCTACCGCCCGGTCCGCAACATGCTCTCCCGCCGCCAGGTCATGAACCGCTCCTTCGACCCCCTCCACCTGGTCAACACCTACGGCGCGTTCGGCAGCGTCAGCCGGCTGCGCCACGAGGTGGTGATCGAGGGCACGGACGAGTCCGTACCGCGCGAGGACTCCGACTGGCGGGAGTACGAGTTCAAGGGCAAGCCGGGCGACCCGCACCGCTGGCCGCGCCAGTTCGCCCCGTACCACCTCCGCCTGGACTGGCTGATGTGGTTCGCCGCCCTCTCCCCCTCCTACGCCGGCGCCTGGTTCGGCGTCCTGGTCGAGCGCCTCCTCGAGAACGACCGCGCCACCCTGCGCCTGCTGCGCCGCTGCCCCTTCCCGCCCGATGCCCCGCCCCGCTACATCCGCGCCCGCCTCTTCCGCTACGAGTACACGAGCTGGCGCGAGCTGCGGCGGACCGGGGCCTGCTGGGAGCGGACGTTCGTACGGGAGTACCTGCCGCCCACCCGGCTGGCGGGGGCGGCTCAGAGGTCGTAGACGCGGGCGGCGGTGGTCCCGAACAGCCGTGTGCGCTCGGCCGGGCTGAGCCCGTCCGTCAACTCCCTTGCGATGCGGAGCACTTCGCCGTACGACGCCCGCTCCGTGCACACCGGCCAGTCCGAGCCGAACATCAGGCGGGAGGGGCCGAAGGCCTCCAGGGCGATGTCCGCGCAGGGGCGCAGGTCGGTGACCGTCCAGGTGGGGGACGCCTCGGTGAGGAGGCCGGAGAGTTTGGCGGCCGTGTTGGGCAGGGCCGCGAGGGCGTGGAGGTCCCGGGACCAGGGCTCGAGGGCGCCGGTGGCGAGCGGGGGTTTGCCCAAGTGGTCGAGGACGAAGGTCAGTTCGGGCAGGCTCGCGGCCGCCTCGGTGCAGGCCGGGAGGTGGCGGGGGAGGACGATCAGGTCGTAGACGAGCCCCGCCGCGGCCACGGCCGCCAGGCCGCGGCGCACGTCCGGGCGCAGCAGCCAGTCGGGGTCCGGTTCGGCCTGGACCTGGTGACGGATGCCCTTGAGGTGGCGGCCGCCGGGGAGTTCGCGCAGCCGGGCGAGTTCGTCGGCGACGTCCGGGCGGGTGAGGTCGGTCCAGCCGACCACTCCCGCTATCAGGTCGTGGGAGGCGGCCAGGGCCAGGAACTCCGGGGTCTCCGCGGGGACGGTGACCGTCTGGACGAGGACCGTGCGGTCGACTCCGGCCGCCCGCGCCCCGGGCTCGAGGTCGGCGAGCGTGAAGTCACGGCGGATCGGGCTGTGCTCGGGGATCCAGTCCTGGTCGCGGACCGACAGGTCCCAGACGTGATGGTGGGCGTCGACGGTCACGGCAGCTCCCAGACCACCGGCAGGCCGGCTGCCGCGCCCTCGCCGGAGTAGTCGTGCACCACCTCCAGCAGCTCCGCCATACGTGCCTGCCAGGCGACGTTGACCGGGAGCTTCTCCAGCCCGGCGAGGAGGCGGGCGTAGTCCTCGCAGTCCAGGAGGTGGAAGAGGTCGGTGCCGCTGCGCCAGATCGTCCAGGAGGTGGCGCCGGCCGCGCGGATCGCGGCCGTGAGCTCCTCGGGGACCTCGCGGTGGGCGGCCTCGTACGCGGCGACACGGTCCGCGCGGACCTTGGTGTGCAGGGCGACTCTCAACACGGCTCCTCGGCGGGGACGGGGGCGTCGGGGTGCAGGAGGCCGGTGGCGCGCAGTTCCTGCCAGAAACCGTCCGCCACCGGTGCGGTGAACTGCTCGGCGCAGTCGCGGACTTCGGCCGCCGAGCGGGCCCCGACCAGGACGCTCACGACTGCCGGATGCGCGGCGCAGAAGGCGAGGGCGGCGGCGCGCAGGGTCGTGCCGTGCCGGTCGGCGAGGCCCTTCAGGCGCAGGGCGCGCTCGACCAGCTCGGGCGGCGCCTGCGTGTAGTTGTACGTCGCTCCCGGCCTCGGGTCGGCCAGCAGGCCGGAGTTGAAGGCGCCGCCGACGACGACCGAGGTGCCGCGCTCCCGTGCGGCGGGCAGCAGGTCGCTGAGGGCGCGCTGGTCGAGCAGGGTGTAGCGGCCGGCGCACAGCACCATGTCGACGTCGGTGTCACGGACGAAGCGGGTGAGCATCTCGGCCTGGTTCATGCCGGCTCCGATCGCGCCGACGACGCCTTCCGAGCGCAGCTTCTCCAGCGCCGGATAGCCCTCGTGGAAGGCCTGTTCGGCGTGGTCGTCGGGGTCGTGGAGGTAGACGGCGTCGACGCGGTCGAGACCGAGCCGGGTCAGGCTCTCCTCCAGGCAGCGGCGTACGCCGTCGGCGCTGAAGTCCCACACGCGGCGGTGCGTGGCGGGCACGGCGAAGCCGTTGGCGAGGTCGTCGCCGCCCGCGCCGGACGGCTCCAGCCGGCGGCCGACCTTGGTGGAGATCGTGTAGGCGCCGCGGGGGTGTGCGCGCAGGGCCGCGCCCAGCCGTCGTTCGGACAGGCCGATGCCGTAGTGCGGCGCCGTGTCGAAGTAGCGCATCCCCGCCGCCCATGCGGCGTCGATCGCCTCGTTGGCCTGTTCGTCGCTCACCGCGGTGTAGAGGCTCCCGATGCCGGCCGCGCCGAGGCCCAGCGGGCCGACCTCGACGCCGCTCCGGCCGAGCCGGCTCACTGTCCCACCGGCCTCAGGCGCAGGCCCTGCATGCCGCCGTCCACGGCGAGGGAGGTGCCGGTGGTGGCGCCGGACAGGGGACTCGCCAAGTAGGCGATGGCACCGGCGACTTCATCGGCCGAGACGAGCCGGCCGGTGGGCTGGCGGGCCTGCAGGGCGGCGCGTTCGGCGGCGGGGTCGGCGGCCTGGGCCAGCAGCCGGCCGATCCAGGGGGTGTCCACCGTGCCGGGGTTGACGCAGTTGACGCGGATGCCCTCGCGGACGTGGTCGGCGGCCATGGCGAGGGTCAGCGCGTGCACGGCGCCCTTGGACGCGCTGTACAGCGCCCGCTGCGGCAGGCCCGCGGTGGCGGCGATGGAGCAGGTGTTGACGATCGCCGCGTGCCGTGAGGCGCGCAGCTGCGGGAGGGCGGCGCGGGTGACCCGCACCATGCCGAGCACGTTGACGTCCAGGACACGGTGCCATTCGGCCTCGTCGTTGTCCTCGACGGTGCCCTGGGCGCCGATGCCCGCGTTGTTGACCAGTACATCGAGTCCGCCGAGTTCGGCGACCGCGGCGGCCACCGCCGCGCGTACGGAGGCGTCGTCGGTGACATCGGCGCGGTGGGCGAGCAGCGGCTTCTCCACCGAGGAGGGGTCGAGGTCGAGGACGGCGACCTGGGCGCCGCGGGCGGCGAGGAGTTCGGCGGTGGCCCGTCCGATCCCGGACGCCCCGCCCGTCACCAGAGCCTTCAGGCCCTCGAAGTCCGTCATGCCGCCCGTCCTTTCTTCGCGTCGCGGTCGGCGGCCCAGAAGGCGCCGTCGGGGAAGGAGTACCGCGCGATCGACTCGGGCCGCATGGCGGCCGAGAAGCCCGGCGCGGTGGGTGCCGTGTAGTGAGCCTCGCGGATCACCACCGGATCGAGGAAGTGGTCGTGCAGATGGTCGACGTACTCGATGACCCGGTTCTCGACCGAGCCGGAGATGCCGATGTAGTCGAACATCGACAGGTGCTGGACGAGTTCGCACAGGCCGACGCCGCCCGCGTGCGGGCAGACCGGTACCCCGAACTTGGCCGCGAGCAGCAGGATGGCGAGGTTCTCGTTGACGCCGCCGACGCGGGCGGCGTCGATCTGGACGATGTCGAGGGCGCCGGCCTGGAGCATCTGCTTGAAGACGATGCGGTTGTGCACGTGCTCGCCGCTGGCGACCTTGACGGGGGCGACGGCCGCACGGATCGCGGCGTGCCCGAGGACGTCGTCGGGGCTGGTCGGCTCCTCGATCCAGTACGGGTCGAACTCGGTGAGCGCCTTCGTCCAGCGGATCGCCTCGGCGACGTCCCAGCGCTGGTTGGCGTCGATGGCCATGCGGATGTCCGGGCCGATGACCGAGCGGGCGACGCGGCAGCGCCGTACGTCGTCCTCCAGGTCCGCGCCGACCTTCAGCTTGATCTGCCGGAAGCCGTCGGCGACGGCCTGGGCGGCGAGCCGGGTGAGCTTGTCGTCGCTGTAGCCGAGCCAGCCGGCCGAGGTGGTGTAGGCGGGGTAGCCGCGCTCCAGCAGCCGGGCGGTCCGCTCGGCGGCGCCCTGCCGGCCGCGGCGCAGGATCTCCAGCGCCTCGTCGGGTGTCAGCGCGTCCGTCAGATACCTGAAGTCGATCTGCCGGACGAGCCATTCGGGGTCGGCGTCGGCGAGCAGCCGCCACAGGGGCTTCCCGGCACGCCTGGCCGCCAGGTCCCACACGGCGTTGACGACCGCGCCGATCGCCATGTGCATCACGCCCTTCTCGGGGCCCAGCCAGCGCAGTTGGCTGTCGCCGATCAGGTCCCGGTAGAGGGTTCCCGGGTCGGCGCACACCTCCTCGACGGACCGTCCGACCAGGTGGTGGCGCAGCGCCTGGATCGCGGCGACCTGGACCTCGTTGCCCCGCCCGATGGTGAAGGTGTAGCCGTGTCCCTCCGGCCCGTCCGCGCCCTCGTCGGATTCGGTGCGCAGCACCACGTACGCGGCCGAGTAGTCGGGGTCCGGATTCATCGCGTCGGAGCCGTCGAGCTCGCGCGAGGTCGGGAAGCGGATGTCGTGGGTGTCTACCGCGGCGATACGGCAGGCGGGGCGGGGCGTCGGGGACACGGATGGCCTTTCGGTCGGGGGCAGGGGCGGTCAGTCCTGGGCGCGGCCCGTGGTCACCCGGGCGAGGATGAGCGCGAGCAGGATGATTCCGCCGTAGATGGCGTCGATCCAGAACGACGGCACCTGGGCCATGGTGAGCATCGTCTTGACCACGCCCAGCAGGAGGACGCCGGTCAGGGCGCCGAACATGGTGCCCTTGCCGCCGTCGAGGCTGATCCCGCCGATCACCGCGGCGGCGAACACCGTGAAGATCATGTTCTGGCCCTGGTTGGCGCCGATCGCGCCGACGTAGCCCGTGTACATCAGGCCGCCGATCGAGGCGAGGACGCCGGCGACGACGTAGACGCCGAGGCGGACGCGGTCGACGCGGATGCCGGCGGCGCGGGCCGCCTCCAGGTTGCCGCCGATCGCGTACAGCGAGCGGCCCACACGGTGGTACTTGAGCACCAGCCCGGCGACGGCGAAGGCGGCGGCCGCCACCCACACGGAGAGTGGGATGCGCAGGAACGTGGTGGTGGCCAGCGAGAAGAACGAGTCGGGCATGCCGAACAGCGTCTTGCCCTTGGTGGCACCGACGAGGAGCCCGCGCAGGATGATCAGCATGGCGAGCGTGACGATGAACGCGTTGAGCCTCACCTTCACCACGAGGACGCCGTTGAAGGCACCGATGACCGCGCCCACCAGGGGAATGGCCAACAGGGCCAGCCCGGCGGGGAGTTCGGAGCCCCAGCCGGCCTGCGCGGCCGGCAGGACCAGGAGGGCGGCCACGGCCGGCGCAATGCCGACCACCGACTCCAGCGACAGGTCGAACTTGCCGGTGATCAGCACCAGCGACTCGGCGAGCACCACCATGGCCAGCGACGCCGACGAGGCCAGGATGGAGATCAGCGTGGCCTCGGTGAAGAAGGAGTCGTTCAGCACCGCACCGAGCAGGAGCAGCAGCAACAGCGCCGGAACCAGGGCCAGTTCGCGGGCGCGCCGCACCAGCACGGCCCGCGCCGACCGGACGTCCGGCACGCTGACCGCCTTCACCGGCGGCGCCTTGGTGTCAGCCATGGTGGTCCACTCCTTCGATGGAGGCGATCAGCTCGTGGTCGCGCCAGCCGGCCGGGTGTTCGGCGACGACACGGCCGTGGAAGAGGACGAGGACGCGGTCGCAGCGCCGCAGGTCGTCGAGTTCGTCGGAGACGACCAGCACGGCGGTGCCGTCCTCGCGGGCGCTGTCCACGCGGGCCAGCAGCGACTCCTTGGACTTCACGTCCACGCCTGCGGTGGGGTTGATCAGGACGAGCAGCCGCGGGTCGGAGGCGAGGGCGCGGGCCATGACGACCTTCTGCGCGTTGCCGCCCGACAGGTCGGACACCGGCTGGCCGGGGCCCTCGGCATGGATGTCGAGGCGGTCGATCAGCTCGGCGGCGACGCTGCGCCTGCGGTCGCCGCCGACGAACCCGAAGCGCCCCAGCCGGTCGAGGACGCTCATGGTGGCGTTGTCGCCGATGGTCATGCCGGCGATCAGGCCCTGGTCGTGACGGTCCCGCGGGACGCAGCCGACACCGGCCGCCAGCGCGGCACGGACGTCGCCGAACGGCAGGTCCCTGCCGTCGAGTCGGGCGGTTCCGCCGGTCGGTGTGTGCAGCCCCGCGAAGGCCTCCGCCAGCTCGATCTTGCCGCTGGCGGAGGAGCCGGCGAGCCCGACGACCTCACCGCGCCGGACCGTCAGGTCGATGTTCTCGTACGCCTGCGCGGTGAGCCCGCGGGCGTCGAGCAGGACGGGCGCGCCGTCGTCGACGGCCGCCTCCCGCACGCCCTGCCCGGCGATGGTCTCGATGGACTCCCCCGCCATGGCCTCGATCAGGGCCGTCCTGGGCAGGTCGGCGACCGGGGACGTGGTGATCCAGCGGGCGTCGCGCAGCACGGTGACGGTCTGGCAGACCTCGTAGACCTCCTGGAGGTGGTGCGAGATGAACAGGAAGGTGACGCCCGAGTCCTGCAGCGCGCGCATCCGGTCGAAGAGCCGCTCGATCTCGCGGTTGTCGAGCTGGGCGGTGGGCTCGTCGAGGATGATGAAGCGGGCGCCGAAGCTCAACGCCCGTGCGATCTCCACCATTTGGCGGTCCTCGACCTTGAGGTCGGCCGTGCGTGCCTCCGGGTCGACGCGCACGTCCCAGGTGCCGAGGAGCTCGGCCGCCTCGCTCCTCAGGCGGCGCCAGCTGATGAAGCCGCGGTGCAGCGGCTGGCGGTTGATGAAGAGGTTCTCCGCGACCGTCAGCTCCGGTACGACCGTGGGGTGCTGGTAGACGCAGGCGACCTTGCGGCGCCAGGCGTCCCGGTCGGCGAGCGGGGGCGCGGGCTCGCCGTCGAAGCGGACCGTGCCCGCGTCCGGCGCCTCCAGGCCGGTGAGGACGCGGACCAGGGTCGACTTGCCGGCGCCGTTGCGGCCGACGAGTGCGTGGGACTCGCCGGCCAGCACGGTGAGCCGGCCGTCCGCGAGGGCGGTGGTGGGGCCGTAGCGCCGGACGACGTCCCGCGCCTCGGCGAGCGGCGCCGACTGGCTGTCCTGAATGCTCATTTGACCGTGTTGCCCCAGAGCTTGGGGTCGTCGACGTTGGACTTGGTGACCAGCGGGGCGGGCAGCTGGTCCTCCAGGATGCCGCCGGGCAGCTTGACGATCGTCGAGTCGTGGTCGGTCGGGCCCGGCTCGAAGGTCTTCCCCGCCATCGCCGCCTTGATGTAGTACATGCCGTACTTGGCGTAGGCGTCGGCGGGCTGGGAGACGGTCGCGTCGATCTGGCCCTTGCGGATGGCGTCGTACTCCTGCGGGATGCCGTCGTTGGAGACGATGACGATGTGGCCCTTCTGGCCCGCGGTCTTGAGCAGGTTCTTCGACTTCAGGGTCTGCAGGGTGGGGGCGAGGTAGACGCCGCCGGCCTGCAGGTAGATGCCCTTGATGTCGGGGTTGGCGTTGAGCAGCGTGTCGAGCTTGGAGGCCGCGGCGTCGGACTCCCACTTGGCGGGGATCTCCAGGACCTTGAGCCCCGGGTACTTCTTCTTCACGCAGGAGCGGAAGGCCTCGGAGCGGTCGCGGCCGTTGACCGAGGCGAGGTCGCCCATGATCTGCACGACCTTGCCGCTGGTGACGTGCGCGCCGAGGTAGTCGCAGGCCTTGGTGCCGTAGGCGACGTTGTCGGCGCGCACGACCATGGCGACCTTGCCCTTGTCGGGTGCCACGTCGACGGCGACGACCGGTACGCCCTTGCGGTCGGCCTGGTCGAGACCGGCCTCGATGGCGGCGCTGTCCAGGGGGGCCACGACCAGGCCCTTCACGCCCTGGTTGAGCTGGTTGTTGATGTCCGTGATCTGCTGCGAGGGGTCGCTGTTGGAGTTGACCGTCTTCAGCGCGTCGACGCCTTCGGACTTGGCCATCTTCGGCACGTAGTCGTTGTACGACTGCCAGAACGGCGAGGTCAGCAGGGGCAGGATCACGCCCACCTTGCCGCTGCCGCCGCCTCCCGCGGCGCCGGCGGAGCCACCGGTGTCCTTGGTGCTGCCGCACGCGGCGAGCGCGAGCGAGGCGCAGGCGGCGACGGCCGCCACGCCGAGGATGTTGGACCTGTTCCGTTTCCGCACTGTCCTGCCGGGCATCTTGGCGGCTCCTCGTTGAGCGGGTTCGAGCAGATGACGGCATACTTATCAGACCACTTCCCCGATACAACACCCCTGTACCCCATATTTTGCGGCTCCGGACCCATAGTGGTCTGACCACTCCGCTGGTTAGACTGCGGCGGACCCGGTGACTGGAGGCGTGGCGTGGACGAGACAGCTCCGCAGAAGGGCACCGTGACGCAGCGGGCCATGGAGCAGATCAAGGCGATGATCGCGGAGGGGCGCCTGGAGCCCGGCCAGCGGCTGCCCACCGAGCGCGACCTCGCGGCCCGGCTGGGCATCTCCCGCAGCTCGATGCGCGAGGCGATCCGCGCGCTGACGGTGCTCGGCGTGCTGGAGGCCCGGCACGGCTCCGGCATCTACGTCACCCAGCTGGAGGCCGGCGACCTGCTGGAGACCTTCGGCGTGGTCGCCGACCTCTCCCGCGGCCCGCGCCTGGTGGAGCTCCTGGAGGTGCGGCGCGTCCTGGAGTCGACGGCGACCGCGCTGGCCGCCGCCCGCATCACGCCGGACCGGCTCGCCGAGGTAGAGAAGCACCTCACGGCGATGAACGCCACCGACGACCCCGAGGAGATCCTCGCCCACGACCTCGCCTTCCACCGCGAGATCGCGGCCGCCGCGGGCAACGACACCATGGCGGCCATCCTGGAGGGCCTGTCCTCGCGCACCTTCCGCGCCCGGGTCTGGCGCGGCTACCAGGAGGAGGGCGCCTTCGAGCGCACCCGCCGCGAACACGCGGCCATCCACCGCGCGCTGGTCGCCCACGACCCGGAGGCGGCCCGCGCGGCGGCGGCCGCACACGTCGGTGAGGTCGAGCAGTGGTTGAGGACGCAGCTGGGCTCGTGAGCCCGGGAAGGGGCCGACACGCCTGACGGCGGCCGTGCGGGGCCGGGCCCCGCACGGCCGCCTCGGCGGACCGTCAGGCCCTGGCCAGCCGGAGGGTGACCAGTTCGAAGGGGCGCAGCGCCAGGCGGATCGCGGTGCCGTCCCACTGCGGTGCGGCCGCGTCGGTGAGCGGGCGCTCCAGCAGGTCGGTCACGTCAGCTCCGGCCAGCGGGAATCCGGCCGTGAGCGTGGCCCGGGTGCGGGACCCGTGCGCCTCGTGCAGGCGGACGACCACGTCGCCGCTGCCGTCGTCGGCCAGCTTGACGGCCGTGACCACGACCGCGTCCCGGTCGACGGCCACCAGCGGCGCCACCTCACCCGCGCCCGTCGCCCGGCGCTCGGGCAGGTTGATCCGCCAGCCCTCGCGCACCGCGTCCGCGATGCCCGCGCCCGGCACCAGCGCATGCCGGAAACGGTGGACGCCCTGGTCCGTCTCGGGGTCCGGGAAGCGCGGGGCACGCAGCAGGGACACCCGCACGGTCGTGGTCGTACCCCGGTCGCCGTCGGTGCGTACGCCGCGGGTCACGTCGTGGCCGTACGTCGAGTCGTTGACGAGGGACACGCCCCAGCCGGGCTCCTCGACGTGCACGAAGCGGTGGTTGCACGCCTCGAACTTGGCCGCCTCCCACGAGGTGTTGGTGTGGGTGGGCCGGTAGAAGTGCCCGAACTGGGTCTCCGACGCGTACCGTTCGGCGTGCACGTCGAGCGGGAAGGCCAGTTTCAGGAACTTCTCCGTCTCGTGCCAGTCCACCTCGGTGTCCAGCACCAGCCGCCGCTCCCCCGGCGCGAGCGACAGCACCTGCGTGACGAGCGAGGCGCCGAAGGACCGCACGACCCGCACCGACGCGCCGTCCGCGCCGGGGGTCACCTCGTCGGCGTCCGTCAGGTCGGTGACGGTGTTGCGGTAGAACTCGTCCACGTCCCAGGCGTCCCACATGTTCGGGAAGTCCGGGTGGAGCTGGAGGACGCCTGCCGCCCGGCCCGGGGCGATCGTCTCCCGGTCGGCCGCGAGGTCGTAGGCCGAGACGACGAGGCCGCGGGCGTCGATCCCGATCCGCAGCAGACCGTTGTCCAGGACGTGGCCGCCGCCCTCACGCGCGGTGAGCACCGTCCGGCCGTCGGCGCCCGGTGCGGCGGCACCGCCCGAGGGGACGCCGGCGCGGGCGTGCGGGGCCGAGTTGAACACCAGCGGCGTCGAGCCCTCACCGGCCAGGGCGCGCTGGGCCGCCTCGATGATCCCGGTCAGCTCCCCGGCGAGGCGCGCGTAGGTGGCGCGGGCCTCGCGGTGCACCCAGGCGATGGACGAGCCGGGCAGGATGTCGTGGAACTGGTGCAGCAGCACCGTCTTCCAGATGCGGTCCAGCTCCTCGTAGGGGTAGGCGAATCCGGTGCGTACGGCCGCGGTCGCCGCCCACAGCTCGGCCTCCCTGAGGAGGTGCTCGCTGCGCCGGTTGCCCTGCTTGGTGCCGGCCTGGCTGGTGAGGGTGGCGCGGTGGAGTTCGAGGTAGAGCTCGCCCACCCAGACGGGCGGTTCGGGGTACTCGGCCTCGGCCTCGGCGAAGAAGGCCGCCGGGGTCTCCCAGGCGACGGTGGCCGAGCCTTCGAGGTCGCGCAGCCGGGCCGCCTTGGCGACCATCTCACGGGTGGTGCCGCCGCCGCCGTCGCCCCAGCCGGTCGGCGCCAGGGAGTGGCGCGCCCTGCCCTTGTCCTTGAAGTTGCGCGCCGCGTGGGCGATCTCGCTGCCCTTCATGGAGCAGTTGTAGGTGTCGACGGGCGGGAAGTGGGTGAAGATCCGGGTGCCGTCGATGCCCTCCCACTGGAAGGTGTGGTGCGGGAACGTGTTCGTCTGCGACCACGAGATCTTCTGGGTGAGCAGCCGGGTGGAGCCGGCCGCGCGGATGATCTGCGGCAGGCCCGCGGCGAAACCGAAGGTGTCGGGCAGCCAGGCCTCGTCGTTCTCGATGCCGAACTCGTCGAGGAAGAACCGCTTGCCGTGCACGAACTGCCGGGCCATGGCCTCCGAGCCCGGCATGTTGGTGTCCGACTCCACCCACATGCCGCCCGCCGGCACGAACCGCCCGTCGGCGACGGCCTTCTTCACCCGCGCCCACACCTCGGGCCGGTGCTCCTTCACCCAGGCCCACTGCTGGGCCTGCGACATGGCGAAGACGAAGTCCGGCTCGTCCTCCAGCAGCGCGGTCATGTTCGCCGTCGTCCGGGCGACCTTGCGCACCGTCTCACGCAGCGGCCACAGCCACGCCGAGTCGATGTGCGCGTGACCGACCGCGCTGACGCGGTGGGCGGAGGGCACGGCGGGCGCGGCCAGCACGTCGGCCAGGTGTGAACGCGCCTCGCCCGCGCTGCCGCCCACGTCCTGGAGGTCGACCGCGTCGAGCGCCCGGTCCACCGCGCGCAGGATGTCCCAGCGGCGGGCGGACTCCACGGGCAGCTCGGCCATCAGCTCACCCAGCACCTCCAGGTCGATCACCAGCTGCCACACCGTCTCGTCGAAGACGGCGAGGTCCATCCGGGCCAGCGTGTACTGCGGCGCGTTGCCGGCGGTCTCCTTGTCGCCCAACTGGGTCGGCAGGAAGGGGTGGTAGTCGAGGATGACGGGGTTGGAGGCGGCCTCGACGTGCAGCCGCACCTCCTCCCCGCCGGCGACGGGAGCGCCGATGCGCACCCACTGGTTGCGCGGGTTGAGGCCCTTCACCGGGGTGCCGTCGGGCCGGTAGACCAGGCCCTCGCACTGGAAGCCGGGCATGTTCTCGTCGAAGCCGAGGTCGAGAACGGCCTCCACCGTCTTCCCGGCCCAGGCCTCGGGGACCGTCCCCGTGACGCGGAACCAGCTGGTCCCCCAGGGAGCACCCCACCGGGCGCCCACCTCGATCGGCCCGGGCTCGGCCGCCAGTCCCTCGGCGACCGGCACCGGCTCGCCGGGCGCCTGCCACACCGCGACCTCCAGCGGCACGGACTCGGGGTACACGGCGGGACGGATGCGCTCGTCGAGGACACGCTTGAGACGGGCTTCGACCAGGCTGCGGTCGTCATGCATGCGGGGTGCTCCAAGGGTGGGTGCCGATGGCGGGTGTTACCGGCGGTGGGTCACGGTGACGGGGTCCGACGAGGTGTACAGCTCCCCCACCGCACGCACCTCCAATCGCGGGGCGGCCGCGGTGCCGGCGGGGAGGACGGTGCTTCTGGCGGGTGTCACGAGCTGGTGCCTCCTTGTGGGGTGGGGAGGACCTGTCCGGGAGTGACGACCTCGGTGATGCCGCGTGCGGTGAGGTGGTCCTTGTCGTCCGCGAGGGTGTCCAGGACGGTCGTGGGGCGGGCGCCGTCGGCGGTCAGCCGGAAGAAGGCGTCGAAGACCTCCCCGCCGGGGGCGCAGCGTGAGCGCCGGGCCGGGTCGGCGGGGACGGCCAGAGCGGTGGTGCGGGGGGCCGGCGGTGCCAGGGTGCGGGCGCGGGCGGCGGCCCCGGCGAGCGTGCGGGCGGTGTCCTTGGGCTGCCGGTCGTTGGTCAACAGGCCGAGACCGTATTCGAGTTCGGGGAAGTCGGCGAGATCGCGGGAGACGTCGTGAGAGCACCACCAGGTGATGCCCCACAGGTCGGGGCAGTCCAGGGCGTGGGCGACGGTGGCCTCGGTGAAGGCGGCCGCGTGCTCGGGCGGGACGAGCGGGGCGGGTGCGCCGACCTCCTGGAGCCAGACGGGACGGTGCGGGTCCTCGGCCCAGGCCTTGGCGAGTTCGACGAGGTAGGCGGCGTGGTGCTCGGTCGGTACGGCGGTGCGGCCGTGGCGCTGGGCGGTGCCGTTGAAGACCCAGGAGTGCACGGCCGTGAGGGCGCCGTGGCGGGCGGCCTGGACGGGGGTGAAGGGCTGGTCGTCCTGGTACCAGGTGGCGTCGTACTCGGCGTGCAGGTGGAGCCGGCCGGGGGCGCCCTGCTCGCAGGCGGCGAGCATACGTGCCAGCCAGGCGTCGATCTGCTCCTCGGTGGCCCGGTCGGGGTCCGGGTGCGGGCCGGCGGAGAACTGGTTGACCTCGTTGCCCAGGGTCATGCCGAGGAAGGTGGGGCGGTCGGCGAGGGCGGCGGCGAGGGTGCGCAGGTAGGCGGCCTGGCCGTCGAGGACGTCGGGGTCGGTGAAGAGGTTGCGGCGGTGCCAGGTGCGGGTCCAGGCGGGCAGGTAGTCGAAGCTGCTCAGGTGGCCTTGCAGGCCGTCGACGTTGACGTCGAGGCCGCGTGCGGCGGCGTCGTCGACGAGCTGGACGAGCTGCTCGACGGCCTGCGGGCGGATCAGGGTGCGGTTGGGCTGGAAGTAGGGCCACAGCGGGAAGACCCGGATGTGGTCCAGGCCGAGGGCGGCGATGGAGTCGAGGTCGGCGCGTACGGAGTCGGGGTCGTAGTCGAGCCAGTGGTGGAACCACCCCTTGCTGGGGGTGTAGTTGACGCCGAAGCGCACGGCAGAAGGCATGCGGTGTCCTGTGTCCTTGAACTCGGGTGCGGCGGTCAGCCCTTGACGGCCCCCTCGCCCACGCCGCGGAAGAAGTACCGCTGCAGACAGGCGAAGAGGGCGATCAGCGGTGCCACGGCGATGACCGTGCCCGCGGCGACGAGGCGTTCGTCGTTGGCGAAGGTGCCGTGCAGGTAGTTGAGGCCGATGGTCAGGGTGAACTTGGAGGGGTCGCTGAGCACGATGAGCGGCCACAGGAAGTCGTCCCAGGCGCCCATGAAGGCGAAGATGGCGACGACGGCGAGGGTGCCCTTCACCGACGGCAGGGCGATGCGCAGGAACCGCTGCCAGACGTTGGCGCCGTCGACGTAGGCCGCCTCCTCGATCTCGTAGGGCAGGTTGAGGAAGGCGTTGCGCATCAGCAGCACGTTCATGGCGGCGACGCAGCCCGGCAGGACGACCCCGATCAGGGTGTTGTTGAGGCCGAGCTCCCGCATGGTGGTGAACTGGGCGATGATGATGCCCTCCACCGGCACGAGCATCGCCAGGATGAACACGAGGGTGGCGACACGGCGGCCGCGGTAGCGCAGCCGGGCCAGTGCGTAGCCGGCCAGGGCCGAGCCGACGCAGTTGGTGACGACGTTGCCCGCGGCGACCTTCAGTGAGTTGACGGCGTAGTCCCACACCGGGATGGTGTCGGCGACCCGTTCGTAGTTGTGCAGGGTGGGGTGGGCGGGCAGGAACTTCGGCGGTGAGCTGAAGATGTCCTCCGTCGGCCCTTTCAGCGAGGTGGACAGCTGCCACAGGAACGGGCCCACGGTCAGCGCCAGCACGGCCAGCAACAGCACGTAGCGCAGGGCGAGTTCCCACACCCGGATGCGGCGGCCGTGCTCGTCGGTGACCCGGGACTCCCGCGCCGGAGCCGGTGCCTGCACGGGCCGTGCCTTCTCGATGACGCTCATGTCTCCTCCCTGCGGTCGGCGCGCAGCACGAGCAGCATCAGCGCGACGGTGACGACGAAGACGACGAGGGAGAGGGCGGAGGCGTAGCCGACGCGGCCGGTGAGGCCGGTGCCGGTGCGCTGGACCAGCATCACCAGCGTGGTGTCCTCGCCGGCCGGTCCGCCGCTGGGGCCCGCCATCAGGTACACCTCGGAGAACACCTTGAAGGCGGCGACCGAGGAGAGCGCGCCGACCAGGACCATGGTGGAGCGGACGGCGGGGACGGTGACGGTGAGGAAGCGGCGCACCGCGCCCGCGCCGTCGACGGCGGCGGCCTCGTGGAGTTCACGGGGCACGTTCGCCAGCGCCGCCAGGTAAATGATCATGTAGTAGCCCAGGCCCTTCCACACCGTCACGGCCATCGCGCTCAGCAGGAGCAGCCACTGGTCGCTGAGGAAGCCGACCCGGCCGATGCCGATGCCCTCCAGCAGGGAGTTGATCAGGCCGCGTTCGTCGAGCAGCCACACCCAGATCAGCCCGACGACGACGATCGAGGCGACGACCGGGGTGTAGAAGGCGGAGCGGAAGAAGGTGATGCCGGGGATGTTCTTCTGCACCAGCAGCGCGAGCAGCAGCGGCAGGATCACCAGCGCGGGCACCACACCGATGACGTAGAGCGTGCTGTTGCGCAGCCCGATCCAGAACATGTCGTCGTGCAGCAGCTCGCGGAAGTTGGCGAGTCCCACGAACTCGCCCGGGATCAGCGTCCGGCGGTCGGTGAAGGAGTTGACCACCGTGGAGACGAACGGGTAGAGGATGAAGATGCCGGTGATCAGCAGTCCGGGGGCGGCGAACAGCCAGGGGCTGGTGGGCAGTTGGCGACGGACGCGCCGGGTGCCTCCCGCTCCCGGCGCCCGCCGTCCGGACAGGGTGGACAAGGCCATCAGGGCGTCCTATCCCTGCTGCTGGAGCAGCGTGTCGCACTGCTTGACAGCGTTGTCGAGAGCCTGCTTGGGGCTCTCCTTGCCCTGCAGCGCCTTGGCGACCTCGTTGCGCAGCGCCGTCTTCATCTGGTCGCTGAACAGCACGGGCGTGTAGTTGACCGCGTTCTTCAGGGACTTGGCGGCGGCGATGCGCACGCGGGTCTCGTCGGTGCCGTCCTCCTTGGTGAAGTACGGGTCGTCGAGGGAGCCGGCGGTGCTCGGGAAGATGGCGACCTTCTTCGCGAACGACATCTGGTGCTCGGCGTCGGTGACGAAGTGCGCGAAGGCGACGGCGGCGGGCGTGTGCTTGGTCTTGGAGTTGACCATCACGCCCATCACGTACATGTTGACGTGGCCGGTGCTGGTGATCTGGTCGGTGATGCCGATGTTCTTGTACAGGTTGGGCGCCTGCTTCTTGAAGTTGCCGAGGTCCAGGGCGCTGCCGGGGTTCATGGCGACGGCCTCGGTGAGGAACTTCTTGCCCGAGGACTCGGGGGTGGCGGTCAGCGCCTGCGGGTCGAGCGCCTTCGCGTCGTACAACTCCTTGTACCTGGTGAGCAGTTCGACGCCCTTGGCGTCGTTGAAGGCGAAGCCGGTGCCCTGCTTGTCCATCAGCTCGACGCCGTAGCGGCCGAAGTCCTCGATGGTGGGGATGTTGGCGAGGGTGGCGACCTTGCCGTCGCTCTTCTTCGCCATCTGCAGGGCGTCGTCGAAGAGGTCGCCGTACGTCTTCGGCGGCTGCGCGGGGTCGAGTCCGGCCTTCCTGAACAGGGACTTGTTGTAGAACAGCGGCCCGGTGTTGAGGTACCAGGGGAAGGCGTACGTGCCGGTCATGCCCGGTATCTGGTGGCTGGCCCAGGCTCCGGCCAGGTACTCCTTCCTGTACTTGGCGGCGGCCTTGTCGAGGTCGAGCGCGAGGCCGGCCTTGGCGAGGGGGGCGACCAGGTCCGGGGAGACGTTGACGACGTCGGGCAGGGTGCCGCCGGCCGCGTCCGCGCTGATCTTGTCGGCGTACCCCTCGGCGGGCTGGTCGATCCACTTCACGTGGGTGCCCGGGTACTTCTTCTCGAAGTCGGCGACCAGGCCGTCGAAGTAGGGCTTGAAGTTGGCCTTCAGGTTCCAGGTCTGGAAGGTGATGTCGCCCTCGATCTTGCCGGAGGCGTCGGACGATCCGCTGTCGTCGCCGCCGGAACCGCAGGCGCTCAGCGGCAGGACGAGGGCGGCGACGGCGACGGCGGCGACGAAGGTTCTGCGGGATGTGGGCACGGTGACACGGCTCCCTCGGAGTGTCGTTGGCGGTGACGCCAGGGACCATGCCCGGGGCGTTCACCAGAAGTCAATGGATTGGCCTCCACTAAAGAAATTCATTCCTCATTAGTGCAGGTCAGAGCCATCGTGATCGAGAACTTGCACTTCATCACTAATGCGCTTTACCGTTCTCACGCTCAAGCGCATTAGCTCCGACTGCCGAGAAAAAGGTGAGCCAGGTGCCAGCCAGGCGTTCCCCGGCCCGCCGGCCGACGATGAAGGACATCGCGCAGCGCGCCGGTGTCTCCGAGAGCGCCGTCTCCTTCGCGCTCAACGGGCGCCCGGGTGTCTCCGAGGTCACCCGCGACCGGGTGCGCAGGGTCGCCGAGCAGCTGGGCTGGCGGCCCAGCGCGGCGGCGCGCCAGCTGTCCGGGGAGGGCGCGGCCACGGTCGGCTTCGTGCTGGCCCGGCCCGCCGACACCCTCGGCGTGGACTCCTTCTTCCTCCAGCTCGTCTCGGGCATACAGGAGGTGCTGGCGGAGCGTCATCTCGGCCTGCTGTTCCAGGTGGTGGAGGACGTCGCCGACGAGTGCGCGGTCTACCGCCGCTGGTGGGCCGAGCACCGCGTGGACGGCGTCCTCGTCGTCGACCCGCGCACCGACGACCCGCGCCCCGACCTGCTGGACGAACTCGGCCTGCCCGCCGTGGTGATCGGCGGCGCGCCCGACGAGCGCCACCCCGGCCTGTCGACGGTGTGGGCGGACGACGCGGGCGCGATGGCCTCCGTCGTCGACGAGCTGTACCGGCTGGGCCACCGCCGCATCGTGCACATCGCGGGCCTGCCGGACCTGGCCCACACCGAGCGCCGGGTGCGCACGCTGCGCGCCGAGGCCGGACGGCGCGGCCTGCGCGAGGTGGAGTCGGTGACCACCGACTACTCCGACGCGGAGGGCGCGGCCGTCACCCGCCGCGTCCTGGGCCGGCCCGCTCCCCCGACCGCCCTGATCTACGACAACGACGTGATGGCCGTCGCGGGCGTCGCCACCGCGGCCGAACTCGGTTTCACCGTGCCGGCGGACGTGTCGGTGGTGGCCTGGGAGGACTCGGCCCTGTGCCGCATGGTCCGGCCCCGGCTGTCCGCCCTCTCCCGGGACAGCGTGGAGTTCGGCCGCACGGCGGCCCGGGAGCTGACCGCGCTGCTGGACGGGGGCCCGGCGCGCACGGTGCGGGTGCCGGTGCCCCGGGTGATCGTGCGGGAGAGTACGGGGGTGGCACGGGGGGCATGAGCCAGCCGAGGGCCCGGACGATCGGTCGGCCCGCACAGCGACGAAGGTGAGAGCATCCGCCCCATGGACGAGGCAGACGGTCGCGGGACCCGATGGTGGGCGGCGCTGCGCCGGACCCCGGTGGCCGTCTGGGACGACGACGTCACGGACTGGGCCGCCGCGCTGACGTACTACGCCGTGCTGGCCCTGTTCCCGGTGCTGCTGGTGATCCTCTCCATCGTGGGGCTGACCATGCCGACCGCGCGGCCGGAGGTCATCAACCGGATGACGCAGGCCGCCCCGGTCGCCTCGCAGCCCCTGCTGCGCAGCACCCTGCAGCAGCTGGCCGGACAGTCCACGGCCGCGTGGACGCTGGTCTTCCTCGGCGGGGCGGGGGCCCTGTGGTCGGGCTCCAGCTATCTGAGCGTCTTCCGCCGGGCACTGCACTCCATGCACCGGGTCAGCGCGCACCGCCCCGTCTGGCGTACGGCTCCGCGCATCATCGTCACGGCCCTGGTGCTGATCTCCCTGCTGCTCACGTCCACGCTCACGCTGTTCCTCACCGGCAGCCTGGCCCGGCGGCTGAGCCGGGCGCTGGATCTGGGCAGCGGGCCGCAGGCGGCCTGGGACGCGCTGCGCTGGCCGGTGGTGGCCGTGGCCGCCGTGGCCATGGTGCTCGTCCTGTACCGCTCGGGCCCCGCCTCGTCCCGCCCGGTACGCCGGATGGCACCGGGCGGGACCTTGGCCGTACTGCTTCTGCTGGCCGTCTCGGTCGGGTTCGCCGTCTACACGTCCCACATCGGCGCCTACCACCGGCTGTACGGCTCACTGGCAGGCGTCGTGATCTTCCTGATCTGGCTGTGGCTGTCCAACCTGGCCCTGCTGATGGGCGCCCAGTTCAACGCGGAGCTGGCGAAGGCGGTGCCGCGGGTGCCGGCCGAACGGCCCGTACCGGTGACGGAACCGTTCTAGCGCTGCTTGCGACCCGGCTCTCCGGGTACAGCGTTGGAATATGAGGTGTGCCCGCAGGACCGGATCGTACGGAAAGTGATGCCTTCGTGACTCTTCCCGGCGGCGCCGACGACCGCGCGGAGGGCTTGGGCGACGTTCCGAGCGCCGATGCGCGAGAGATCGCCGACGCGGTGGAGCGCCTTGCGAACCTGTGGTCCGTGGCCGCCCAGGAGGCGGCCGTACGGCTGTCCCTGCACCAGCTGCGGGCGCTACGGGCGCTGGAGACGGCACCGGAGCTGAATCTCACCGGCCTGGCGGAGCGGCTGGACATCGGGCTTCCCACCGCCAGCCGGCTGTGCAACCGGCTGGAGGCCGCGGGGATGCTGGAGCGCGCGCTGCACCCCGGCAACCGCCGTGAGGTGCAGCTGACCCTCACGGGTCAGGGGCGCCGTGTGCTCAAGGACGTGGCGCGCCGACGCACGGAGGCCCTGGCCGGCGTCCTGGCCTCGATGGCGCCCGCTGAGAGGTCGGCCCTGGTCAGCGGCATGAAGGCCGTGCTGTCCACGCCGGACGAGGCGTTCTCGCGGCCGCCGTGGGAGCCGTAGGTCAGCGGTCGGGGCGCTCCTGCCGGGGCGCACCGGCTGCGCGGCCCGTCCAGTCGAGGCAGACCACGGAGGCGTCGGCGACGAGGTCCTGGCTGCCGACGTGCTCGATCAGCCCGGCGACCACCGAGCGCGCCGCCTCGTGCGGGGAGGTCTCGCGGGTCGCGCCCAGGATCTGGCGCAGGACGCCCTCCCCGAACATCTCCCCGCCCGCCGAGCGGGGGCTGTGCACGCCGGTGCTGAGGACGACCAGGCGGTCGCCCGGCTCGACCCGGAAGGTCTGCTCCTCGTAGGGGGTCTCCTCGAACATGCCCAGCGGCATCTGGGCCTCCAGCGCGACGTGTTCGACCGTGGTGCCGCGCTGCCGGTACAGCTGCGGGGACCCGGCGTCCACGGCGGACACCGACCCCGTGGCGAGGTCGAAGCGCAGCAGCAGGGTGGAGGCGTACTTCTTGCCGCCGTACTGGGAGAAGAGGGCCTGGTCGGCGAGGCAGGCCTGCTCGGCGAGGTCGACGCCGGCGCGGCGGGCGTTGCGCAGTGCGCCGACCGTGAGGCCGGTGAGCAGGGAGGCGTCGATGCCCTCGCCCATGCCGTCGGTGACGCTGAGCGTGAGGTGGTCGGCGGTCGTGGACCAGTCGAAGTTGTCCCCGCCGATGGCGTAGGCCGGCTCCAGATGGGCGCCGATGACGAATTCGTCGCGGGCGCATCCCCGGCCCGGGAGGAGCTGCCACTGCATCTCGGCGGCGAGGGTGAGCCGGCGGGTGCGGCGGGCCTGGAGGTAGAGGTCGGTGTCCCGGGAGGCCGTGGCCAGCTCGTGCCCCAGTGCGGTGGCGAAGTCGCCGAGCCGGAGCACCGAGGCCGGGTCGGCGGCGGTGTCGGGCACGTGCACCGAGAGCACGCCGAAGCGGTCGCCGCGGACGGTGATGGGCAGGTGCACCAGTTCCGTGGCCGGGTCGGCGGTGACCTCCAGCACCGGCTTCTGGGTGGTGAAGGCGGTGCCGGCGGGGCCGTCGTGGGCGGAGACCGGGTCGCCGGTGTCCGGAAGGTGGGTGACCGGCTGAAGCACCGAGAGCGCGTAGTCGGCGAGGAGGAGCGTCACGTCCACCGCGCCGAAGCGCTCCGCCAGCAGCCGACCGGCGGTGGCCACCAGGGCGTGGGGCGGGGCCGCCCGCAACTGGGCTTCCACGGACGGGACGGCGTCAGAGCTGTTCACGAAGTCTCCATCCTCTCCCCTTGCCGCCTCCACGCTATCGCGCGGGGCCGCGGTGCCGGGACGGGGTGGATCGCTGCGCCCGGCGCCCGGCTCACCCCTCCCCCGGACGAGGGGCGGGCACGCCGGCGATCCAGGCGGTGACGGTGACGACCGTGCCCCGGCCGGGGGCGGAATCGACGGAGAACTCGTCCATCAGCCGCTTGGCTCCGCCCAGTCCCATCCCGAGGCCGCCCCCGCTGGTGTAGCCGTCGGCCAGCGCCTGCTCGACGTCGGCGATACCGGGGCCGGAGTCGGCGAAGGCGAGCCGGAGCCCCCGCCGCGGGCCGTTGGCCACCGGGGTGATCCGCACCTGGCCCCCGCCGCCGTGGACCAGGGTGTTGCGGGCCAGCTCGCTGGCCGCGGTGACCAGCTTGGTCTGCTGCACGAGCCCGAAGCCGAGCTCGGCCGCGACCTGCCGCACCTGATGACGCAGCCAGGCGAGATCCGCGTCCGAGCCGATCGGCAGGCTCGTCGTGGTCGCGGGGTCGGACGCCGGCGTCACACGCCCCCCTCGGGACGGCCCGGGACCGGCTGCCGCAGCAGCTCGAAGGCGCGCTCGACGTCGAGCGTGGTCGCCAGGCCGGGCAGCGTCAGGCCGAGCTCGACCAGGGTGATCGCCACCGCCGGCCGCATTCCGCACAGGACGGTACGGGCGGCCAGCAGCCGGGCGTCGGCCGCGATCTCGGCGATGATCCGCCCCAGGAACGAGTCCACGATCTCGACGCCGGAGACGTCGATGACCACACCGGTCGCCGCGCTGCCGGCCACCCGGCGGGCGACGTCCTGCTGGAGGCGCTCGGCCGTGCCGTCGTGCAGCTCCCCCCGCAGGGAGACCAGCAGGACGTCCCCCAGCGCCAGGACCGGCACCGTGGCGACCTCGGCCGGAAGCGGGGCGGTCATCGCGGGTTCGCACCCGCCGCGCGGTGGGAGACCTCGACGCCCTGCCGGGTGAGCGCGTAGGCCAGGGCGTCGGCCAGCGAGCCGCGGGTGAGCACCGGGCTCAGGTCGATGCCCAGGTGCACGATGGTCTGCGCGATGGCCGGGCGGATGCCGGAGACGATGCACTCGGCCCCCATCAGCCGGGCCGCGGCGACGGTCTTCATCAGATGCTGCGCCACGAGCGAGTCGACCGTGGGCACGCCGGTGATGTCGAGGATCGCGTGGCGGGCCCGCCGCTCCACGATCGCCTGGAGCAGCGATTCCATGACGACCTGGCTGCGGGCGCTGTCCAGCGTGCCGATCAGCGGCACGGCGACGACGCCGTCCCACAGGCTGATCACGGGGGTGGCCACCTCGAGGAGCTGCAGCCGCTGCCGCGCGATCAGCTCCTCGCCGGCGGTGAGCGTCGTCTGCATGACCACCAGACGCAGTGTCCCCATCAGGACGGTCAGGGCCAGCAGAGCCTCCTGCGCCTCGCCGCCGGCCGGCCCGCGGCTCTCGTGGCGCAGCAGCTCGCAGGCCGCCACCCGCAGCGCCGCGGCCTCGTCCGCGATCTGGGCGGGGCCGGCTCCGCCACGGGCCCGGGAGGCGGCCATACGGCCCAGCTGCTCGCGCACCGAGTCGAACCCGGGCGCCGCGACGTCCTCCGGCCGGCCGCTGGACGCCACCTCGCGCACGGCGTCCACGACGGCCTTGCCCGCCTCCACGGCCTCGTCGCGGGAGACGGTGAAGACCGTGCGGAACAGAGGCGTGTCCGCCCACCGCTGGGCGATCTGCTCACGGCACCGCTCCAGGAAGGCCGCCACCTCCCGCGCCGCCGCCTCGGCCGCTACCTGCTCCGACACCCTGCATCGACTCCCTTCTTCGGCAATGACCGTTGCGCCACGTCCGGCACACTGCGGCAATTATTGCCGCATGGCAAGTATTGCTGATGAGCGAGCCGTGCGAACGACACCGCATCGGCACCTCCGCGGCTCGCGCCGCCGGCTCAGTGCCCGCGCCAGTCCAGGCAGACCACGAGCGCGTCGTCCTGCGGGGCGGACTGACCGCGATGGCCGGTCAGCTCCCGCAGCAGGGCCCGGGGCACCTCGGCGGCGGGCAGCAGACGGGTGGACGTGATCGCCCGGGCCAGGGCGGCGTCCCCGTAGGCCTCGCCCTTGGGCGAGGCGACGGCGTACACCCCGTCGCTGACGAAGACCAGCCGGTCGCCGGGCTCGACCTGGAACTCCTGGGCCACGTAGTCGGTCTCCTCGAACATCCCCAGCGGGAGCTGCGCGTCGAAGGCGACCCGCTCGACCACGCCCTCACGCAGCCGCAGCAGCTGCGGCGAGCCCGCGTCCACGACCTTCACCCGGCCCGTGGACAGCTCGAAGTCCAGCATCAGCACCGAGAGGTAGGAGCGGCCCCGGTAATGCGCGTAGACCGCCTGATCGGCCAGGGCGGCCTGGTCGTCGATGGCGATGCCCGCCCGCCGGGCGTTGCGCAGCGCGTTGATGGCGAGGTTCGTCAGCAGGGAGGCCTCTATGCCCTCTCCCATGCCGTTGGTGACGTAGAGCATCAGCCGGTCCGCGTCGGCGGACCAGTCGAAGTTGTCCCCGAAGATCGCGTAGGCCGGCTCCAGCTGGGCCCCGAGGTCGTACTCGGGCCGGGAGCAGGAGCGGCCGGGCAGGAGCTGCCACTGCATCTCGGCGGCCAGCGTCAGCCGGTCCTTGCGCCGCGCCCGCAGGTAGAGGTCCGTGTCACGCTCGGCCACGAGCACCTCGTGCGCGAGCACCTCGGCGACGTCCGCGAGCTCGCCCAGCAGGTTCCGTACGGCTTCGCGGTCCCGCATGGTGACCGACAGCACGCCCAGCCGGTCACCGCGCACGGTCACCGGCAGATGGACGCGCACCCCGTCGCGGACCCCCTCCAGGAACGGCTCCTGGGCGCCGAAGGCACGGCCGGCGGGGCTGTTGTGCACCGACACCGCCTCCGCGGTACGGGGCAGCTCGGACACCGGCTGCAGGACGGTCAGGCCGTAGTCGGCCAGGAACAGCTCGACGGACCGCGCCGCGTACTCCTCGACGAGCACGCGGCTCACGGCGTCGAGCAACTCATGGGGGGCCGCCCTGCGCAGGGCGCGCTCGGCGGTCACAAATCTGTTCACGATGGGAGATACACCATTCCTTCGTCGGACACACACGTGACGGGCCCGGGCGGCGGGCCGGCCCGGGCCGAGCCGCACCGGCCGTGCGAGCCATCTCTTGCCGCTTCGGGCACCTAGTACGCTGACGACCGTCCCAGTACCTGCGAGAGTGTGACGGTGACTGTCTTCCGCCCCCGCCCCGAGCCCGCCGAGGTCGCACGCATGACCTTGACGACGGTGGAGCTGCTGGAAGTGCTGTGGGGCAGGGCCTCGACCGCGCCGGCCTCCCCGTCCCAGCTGCGCGTGCTGTTCATGGTGGAGCACCAGGACGGCATCAATCTGCGCACCCTCGCGGACTCCCTCGCCTCCACTCCCCCGTCCACCAGCAGGCTCTGCGACCGGCTGGTGGCCGCCGGCTTCCTCGAGCGCGTCGTCAGCCCCGCCGACCGGCGCGAGGTGCGACTGCACCTCAGCAGCCACGGCCGCGCCTTCCTCGACGACCTGCGAGCGCGCCGGGAGCGGGAGTTGCAGGCGGTGCTGGAGCTGATGCCCGCCGCCAAGCGGACCGCGCTCCTGGAGGGGCTGGAGGCGTTCTGCGACACCGCGGCGCTGCAGATACACGACACCGCCTCGCACGCCTCTCGGGATCGGACGGCCTGAACACCGGGCCGGACCGCCGAGCGGCCCGACACGACGGGGCCCGGACGGCCGGCGCAGGCAGCCGCCTCCGCCCACCGCGACATCGCAGATCCTTCCCCGTGCAGTACGACTCGCCTACTTTGTTGCCTCACGGCCATAGTTGTCAAACGGCAACTGTTGTGCCGCGGCCTGTCCCGTCCCGGGTACCCCGGAACGCCCGGAGCCGGCTGTGGGGAACCTCTCGGACAGGAGCAGGCCCGGCCGCCCGCGGCCGGGCACGGCACCGCGGTGCGGCCGCGGGCGGACCCGGCGCCGCAGGGCTCTCAGCCGGTGGTGAGCATGCCCTCGCGCAGACCCGCCAGGAGGCGGGCGAGCAGCCGGGAGACGTGCATCTGGGAGACGCCGAGACGCTCGCCTATCTCGGCCTGGGTGAGTTCGTCGACGAACCGCCAGTGAATGATCTTGCGGTCGCGCTCGCCGAGTTCGGCGATCATCGGCGCGAGGGCGTGGAAGTCCTCGACCAGGCCGAGCGCGGCGTCCTCGTCGCCGATGAAGTCCGCGAGCGCGGCCTCGCCGTCCTCGCTGCCGTTGATCGCCGCGTCCAGCGACGCGGACTTGTAGCCGTTGGAGGCGAGTTGGGCCTCGACGACCTCGTCCTCGGGGAGGCTCATCAGCTCGGAGAGCTCCTTGGTCGTCGGGGTGCGGCCCAGCCGGCTGCGCAGTTCCTCGCCGGCGCGGGCGAGCTGGAAGCGGGCCTCCTGGAGCCGGCGCGGGACGTGCACGGCCCAGGTGGTGTCGCGGAAGAACCGCTTGATCTCACCGACGATGTAGGGGACGGCGAAGGAGGTGAACTCGACCTCGCGGGTCAGCTCGAACCGGTCGATCGCCTTGATGAGGCCGATCATGCCGACCTGGACGATGTCCTCCATCTCCTCCGGCCCGCGGCTGCGGAAGCGGCCGGCCGCGAAGCGGACGAGGGACATGTTCATCTCGATCAGCGTGTTGCGTGCGTACTGGTACTCCCGCGTACCCTCCTCCAGCACCGACAGCTGGTCGAAGAACAGCTTCGACAGCTCCCGCGCGTCCTTGGGCGCGACCTTCGAGGGGTCCTCGATCACCGGCACGTCCACCGTCTGCTCCGCAGCCTGCGCGGTCGTCGCCGTCATCTTGCGCCCCTCCCGGTGGGTTCAGTCCTGGCTCCGCCGGACCCGGAGTCCGGCAAGCACCCGGATACCCCGGTCGCCGAGCGGCATTCCTCGGCGTCGCTCCGCCGCCGCCCGGCTCCGGGTGCCGCGGGGTCCCTTCCTCAGTAGCGGGCGGTGCTCTGCAGCAGCGGCGGGTACACCGGGCCGGCGACGCCGTCCACCGTGGCGCCCGCGTACTTGAGCATGCGCCCGACCTGCTGGTTGAGGTCGTAGGGGAGGTTCAGGACGGGCGCCGAGACCTCGTTCAGCGTCGCGGTCTGCTCCGCCGTCAGTTCCACGTCGAGACCGGCGAGGTTGGACTCGAGATGACCCAGGGTGCGCGGGCCGATGAGGGTGGAGCTGACACCGGGCCGGTGCTGCACCCAGGACAGCGCGACGGCCGCCGGACTCGCGCCGACCTCCGCGGCGACGGCCGCGAGCGCCTCGATCACCGTGAACTGGGCCTCGCCGGGGCGCCCGAGGACGGCCGACCGCCTGGTGTCCGCGGGATCGGCCTGCCCACGGCGGTACCTGCCCGACAGGCAGCCGCTCTTGAGCGGGCTCCACGGCAGCACGCCCATGCCGGCGTCCTGCGCGAGCGGGACCAACTCGCCCTCGAAGGTGCGTTCCAGGAGGACCCTGCCCGCGATCACACCGATCCAGTACCAGAAGCAGATCCGTCTCCAGGAGGCCCGGCTGCGCCTGATGAGCAGCACCGAGGACGTCGCGACCGTCGGCTTCGCGGTCGGCTACGACAGCGCGTCCCAGTTCAGCCGCGAGTACCGCCGCCACTTCGGCCTTCCGCCGGGCCAGGACGCGGCCCGGCTGCGCGCCGAACCCGACGCCGCCGCGCCGGACTCCCGGGACCTTCGCTTGCGGGTCACAGCCTGAACAGCGCCCAGACGATCTTCCCGCCGTCCGCACGCGGGTTCCAGCCCCAGCCGTCGCTCAGCGCCGACACGACCTGGAGTCCGCGTCCCGACTCCGCGAGGTCCTCCGCCTCCACGGCCACCGGGGCCCGATCGCTCTCGTCGGTGACCCCGCACACCGCGCAGGACCAGCGGTCCCAGTAGGCGAGCCACAGCGCCGGCTGCAACTCGGCCTCGGCGCCCGGGGCCCGGCCGTAGCGGAGCGCGTTGCTCACCAGCTCCGAGACGGTGACCGTGACGTCGTCGATGCGGTCGCGGCCGACGCGGTCGGCGAGGGTCGTCCTGATGAAGTCGCGGGCGATGTGCGCGGATTGGGGCAGGGGCGGCACGACGAGGACCGAGCAGCGGGTGGGACCGTGACCGTCTTCGGAGGGGGGTGCGAGGGGGAAGGTGATCCCGGGTCCGGGTCGGCCTATGTGATCCACGGCTTGGCACAGCCACCGCCAAGTCGCCTCGATACGTGGGGGGTCGCCCGGTTCTGCGACTTGCTCTGCGGACATCGCGACCCCTGGGACCCCTGCGGAGATGACTGACGAGCGCTACACCTGTGCGAAGTATCGTGCTACGCCCGCAAGTCCGTACGCAAGTGCATCGGCAATTACCGCTGCAATTGCAGACGATCTTGCGGGTGGTGCGGGCCGGGCGCTATCGTCCCCGCATCACCCGCGGATGCAATTGAGGATGCAATTGCAGAGCCGGCAGCGCGACTTCATCTCAAAGAGGGTTCAGATGCAGCACGTGAGCAACGGCATACCTGCCACCCAGCTGAGAGGGGCGATCTGGCGCAAGAGCCATCACAGCAACCCCGAGGGCAACTGCGTCGAACTCGCCGCACTCCCCGACGGAAGTGTCGCCGTGCGCAACTCCCGTCACCCCGAAGGTCCGGCCCTCGTCTACACCGGCGCCGAGATCTCCGCCTTCGTCCGCGGCGTGAAGGACGGCGACTTCGACGGCCTACTCCCCGGTCGTTGAGGTTTCGCACACCCGCGGGCGGCCGGAAGGCGCAGGTCAACGGCGTGCGCCTTCCGGCCACTTCACGCACCGCAGCCGTTCGGCGCCACGGTGCTACCCTCCTTGGTTGAGTCCCGGAAAAAAATGCTGACGCAGCCGGCTCGGCGGCCGAGGGGATGACCATGACCGCAGTTCGACCCGATCCGATCGCCACGGGCTCCGACGTCCTCAGCCTCCGGCGCGGCGGGCCCACCGTGCAGCGCATCATGCTGGGCACACGCCTGCGCCGGCTGCGGGAGTCCCTCAACATCAGCCGGGACACGGCCGCTTCGGCGATACGCGCCTCGGACGCCAAGCTGTGCCGCATGGAGCTCGGCCGCGTCGGCTTCAAGCAGCGCGACGTCGCCGACCTGCTCACCCTCTACGGCGTCCATGATCCCGACGCGCGCCAGGAGTACCTGGAGTCGGTGCAGCGGGCCAACGAGCCCGGCTGGTGGCGTGCGTACGGAGACGCCTTCCCCAGCTGGTTCGAGCAGCATCTGGGCCTGGAGGAGGCGGCCTCCCTCATCCGCACCTACGAAATCCAGTTCATCCCCGGCCTGTTGCAGACCGCCGCCTACGCCGAGGCCGTCATCCGCCTCGGCCACCCCATCAGCTCGCCGGAGTCGATCCAGCGCCGCGTCGAGCTGCGCATGGCCCGGCAGGACCTCCTCTCCCGGCCGGACGCGCCGAAGCTGTGGGTCGTGGTCGACGAGGCCGCGCTGCGCCGCCCGCTCGGCGGGACCGCCGTCATGCGCGACCAGCTCGAACACCTCGTCGAGGTCGCCGGCCGGCCCAACGTCACGCTTCAGGTGCTGCCCTTCCACGTCGGCGGCCACGCGGCGGCCGGCGGCCCGGTCACCGTGCTGCGCTTCCCCGTGCCCGACCTGCCCGACGTCGTCTACCTCGAGCAGCTCTCCAGCGCCCTGTACCTGGACAAGCCCGAGGAGGTCGACCACTACCTCGCGGTCATGGACCGCCTCAGCCTGGTCGCCTCCCCCGCCGTGGACTCGGTGTCCTTCCTGGAACAGGTCCTCCGGCAGACCTGAGCCCGGCCCGGCACAACACCGGTGCCGCGCATGTACGCCGACCACCGCCTCAGCACGTCGGGCGGCCTGGCCTCCCCCGGCGTCGACGCACTGCGCTGGGTACGTGCTGCGGCGGGCCGCCGCCGGGGACCACGACGGCGGCCGCTGATCACACCGGCGTGGGCGGGTTGTCCATCAGGTCCTCGGCGTGCTCGCCGGTGACCAGGTAGACCACCCGCTGGGCGATGGAGACGGCGTGGTCGGCGAAGCGCTCGTAGTAGCGGCCGACCAGGGTGACGTCGACGGCCGTCTCCACACCGTGGTGCCAGCGGTCGTCCATCAGGTGCTGGAAGATCAGGCGGTGCAGCTCGTCCATCCGGTCGTCGTCGCGCTCCAACTGCAGTGCGGCCTCGACGTCCTGAGTCATGATCACCTCGGCGGCCTGCGCCATCAGCCGCTGGGCCAGCTGGCCCATCTCCAGGATCGTCCGGCGCAGATCGCGCGGCACCGCCTGGTCGGGATGGCGGCGCCGGGCCACGGTCGCCACGTGCTGGGCCAGGACTCCGCAGCGCTCGAGGTCGGCGCTCATCCGCAGTGAGGTGACGACCACCCGAAGGTCGGTGGCCACGGGCTGCTGCCGGGCCAGCACGGTGATCGTCTTCTCCTCCATCTCCCGCTGCATCGCCTCGACCTTCTCCTCGGTCGAGATCACGCTCTCCGCGAGGCGCAGATCGGCGTCCAGCAGAGCACTCGTCGCCCGCCCCATGGCGGACCCCACCAGGTTCGCCATGTCCACCAGGGCCTCGCTGATCAATTCCAGCTCCTTGTGGTAGGTCTCTCGCATCCGTCCCTCACCGTCCCGTCCCCAGCCTGCCTGCACCGACTGCCAGATTCGCACATGGTGCGCCGGACGTCTCCAGGGAGTCCCACGCCCCCGGGAGACGGTCACCGGAGCGCCGGCGCCCTGGTGACCGCCCGCTCTGCGGTCACCCCTGGATCCGTGAACGGTACAACTGAAAACGATCGAGCCGTACGGCCCCGCGCGCCGCCGTGATCCGCAGCCGCCACCGGCGGGCCCGGACGGGCGCCGGCAGGAGCAGGATGCGGCTCGCGCCGACCGTTCCGGCCCGGGCGACCTCCCTCCAGGCCCCGTCGCGGTACGCCTCGACCACACAGCCCTCGATCCGCTGACCGTGCCGGATGTCCTCCGCCAGCCGGATCCGGTCCACCTCGCGACCGGCCCCGAGGTCGACGGTGCGCTCGCGGGAGGAGCCGGTGACCCGTGCCCCGCGCGCCAGGTCCTCGGGCAGCTCGTCCTCGATCCGCGCACGGAACGCGCGCAGCCGTGCGACGTCGGTGGCGTGCAGCCGGCCGTCCGTGTCCGGCGGGACGTTCAGCAGGAGCACCGCGTTGCGGCCCACGGATCCGAAGTAGATCTCCGTCAACGTGTCCACGCTCTTGGGCAGTTGGTCCGCGTGGTAGAACCAGCCGTCGCGGATGGACACGTCGCACTCGGCGGGCCACCACTGCAGGTAGTCGGTGGCCGGCTGTGCCGTGACCAGCGCGTCCCGGCTGCCCTCGTCGGGAGTGTCGTAGGACAGGGCCCAGTCGGTGCGGCCGTACCGGTTCTCCTTGACCGGGACGACGCTCCACTCGTTCTCCCGCGCGAGGCCGCTCTCGTTGCCGACCCAGCGCAGGTCGGGTCCGGTGACGGCGATCGCCGCGTCCGGGGCGAGCGCGCGGACCAGGGTGTACCAGCTGTCCCAGTCGTAGTCCTCCACCGTGCCCGGCGGGATACGGCCCTGGGCGCCGTCGAACCACACCTCGTCCACCGGCCCGTACTCGGTGAGCACCTCGTGGAGCGTGTTGAGCATGTGGGCGCCGTAGTCGGTGGCGTCGAGGCGGTAGAACCGGTCCGGGGTGCGGTCGTCGCCCTCGACCAGGGTCGGGATGGTGCGTGCGGTGCGGGCGCTGCCGTTGGCGTACACGCCGTGCAGGTACTGGTTCTCGTCGGCGGGCGAGACGTAGACGCCGACCTTGAGGCCGTGGCGGCGCATGGAGGCGGCGAAGGAGCGCAGCACGTCGCCGCGGCCGCCCCGCCAGCTGCTGGACGCCACTGTGTGGCCGGTGTAGCGGGAGGGGTAGAGGACGAAGCCGTCGTGGTGCTTGACGGTGAGGATGGCGAGCTGGAAGCCGCCGTCGCGCAGGGCGCGGGCCCACTGGTCGGTGTCGAGGCCGGTGGGCTGGAAGACGTCCGGGTCCTCGTCGCCGGTGCCCCACTCCAGGCCGGTGAAGGTGTTCACGCCGAAGTGCAGGAACGCGGTCCGTCCGAGGGACTGCCAGGCGATCTGCCGTGCGGTGGGGCGGACCTGGGAGGCCTTGCGGACCAGGTCGTTCGGGGTGTCGTCGGGGCTGACGGGGATGCGGGAGCGGTCGGCCGGGACGGCCGTCGCGGCGGCGGCCGCGGGCAGGCCGGGTGCGCCGAGGGCGGTGGCCGAGGCGACGGCCGAGGTGACGAAGAGGCGTCTGGAGAGGGCCATGTGATCGGAGTCCTCGGAGTCGGAAGGGAATTCGGGAGGGATTCCGGAGGGGTTCCGGAGGGGTTCAGTGGGCGGTGAGGTGCCAGACGGCGGGCGGGCGCCGGTCCGGCGGGTACTGCACGAGACGGCCGTCGTCGCTCACGCTCAGCGCCATCTGCGTGATCGCGTCGACGAGTCGGTAGCCGCCGGACGCGCGGACGAGCTGCCAGCGCTGGACGGTGCTGGTGGCGTCGCACGTCTTCCAGCTCGCCGCCAGTCCGGGCTGGAGCGGAGCGTTGAGGGTGAGCTTGCCGCCGCTCATCTCCAGGCATCCGCCGGCGCTCCGGACGCTCGCGTAGCCGTCGGCGGTACGGGTGACCCGGGCGTCGAAGGAGCGCCCCGCCGTACGGAAGGTGTAGGTGCCGTCCGCCACCGGCAGCCGGGTGAGGTCGCGCCATCCGGGCGCGTGTCCGACGGCCGTGCCGCGCGCCGTGAAGTCGTCGTAGGTGGCGTCGGGGTGCGGGTCGCCCCAGGTGGCCTGCGCGATGTGCCGCAGGGCGGGCCAGAGTTCGACGGCGACCTCGTTCTCCGTCTCGCCGCGGCCGTTGTCCGGCCACAGGCTGATCTTCGCGCCGGTGATCCCCTTGCCGGAGGTCACCTTCTCGCCCTCGAAGCTGCGCGGGTCCCAGCTCTGGTCGTACAGGGCCCTGGTGTCGCTGTGGAAGCCGCCGCGGACCAGGTAGAGCGAGTAGGCGGCGTTCATCAACGGGTAGCCCTGGGCGAGGAGCCGGCTGGGCCTGGTGGCCACGTTCAGCCAGTGCTCGACCGTGGTACCGGCGGCGACCGGCACGGTGTTGGCCCCGGTCAGGCCGTCGTTCCAGATGCGCAGCCGCTTGCCCTTGCCCGCGGCGTAGGCGTGCACGCGGTTGACGAAGTCGATGTAGGCGTCCTGCGGGGTGGCGCTCGCGCCGTACCTGTCCTGGGCGTGGCGCAGCATCTGCGGGTACTTGGCGTAGTCGGAGCCGAGCATGTACTCGTCGGCGCCCATGTGCCAGGAACCGGCCGTGAACACCTGGGCGTACTCGTCCATCAGGCCCGTGTAGTAGTCGAAGGCCGCCTGCTGGGTGACGTCGAGCCGGGCGGGCTGCTTGGTGCCGTCGGAGTCGGTCAGCTGGAGATCCGGGCGGTTCTCGATCCACGGGTCCATGTGCCCCGGGGAGTTGATCTCCGGGATGATCTCGACGTGGTACTTCTCGCCGAGGGCGACCAGCCGGCGGATCTCGTCCTTGGTGTAGTAGCCCCAGGTGTTGGCCTCGGGGTGGGCGTCGCTCTTCACCTTCAGCTCCACCAGCAGCTGGTTGAGCTTGTCGTACGCCATCTCGCGGACGAGGTTCTCCAGCCAGGGCAGCGTGATGTGGATGTAGCAGGCGCACACGCCGACGCCGCGTTCCCGGTAGCGCGGGACGTCGGTGGTGCGTCCGGCGGGGATCCGGTCGCCCTGGGCGAGGAGCTGGAGGACGGTGCGGGTGCCGTAGAAGGCGCCGGTCTCGGTGGCGCCGGTCACCGTCAGCCGGGTGCCGGCGTGGAGTTCGTAGCCCTCGGCGCCGAGGGAGCTCCTGGACGGCCGGACGTCGATCACGATGTCACCGGCGCGGGCGCCGCCGCGCACGACCGGGACGCTGCCGTGGCCCGCCGCCTTCAGATCACCGGCGAGGGTGCCGGCGACCCGGCGCTCGGCCGCGCCGGCGGCGACCAGCCGCACCCCTGCGCCGTAGCGGTAACTTCCCTGCTGCGCCGTCCAGTCGGTGAGCGCGGGCACGGTGAGCGGCGCCGGGTCCCGGCCGCCTCGCGCGAGGGCCGGCGTCGGCGCCGTCAGCAGCGTCAGCGCCGCCACCACCCCGAGCAGCCGCAGCAGTCCCTTCCTGAACTCAGCCATGCCACTCCACCTTGAACACCCACACGTGCCGTCCCGCCCTGCGGGCCGACCGGGGCACGTCGATCACCAGCGCGCCCTTGCCGACCGTCCAGTCCAGCGGCCGGTCGTGGCCGAGCATCGTCACCCTGTCCCCGGGCCGGATCGGCACCGGCGCCTCCACGGTGAGCCTGGCGCCCGGTTCGGTCAGGGAGTGGATGTAGAAGGCCTGGTCCTGGCGGATCGTGAAGCGCAGGTCGTCGCCGAGCTGGGCCATGCGCGACCAGTACGTCGTGTCGTAGATCGCCTCCCCGTTGACCGCGAGCCAGGCGCCGGTCTCGCGCAGCCTGCTCTGCATGACCTCCGGGATGGTGCCGTCGGCGCGCGGGCCGATGTCGAGCAGGAAGTTGCCGTTCTTGGAGACGATGTCGACGAGGCTGTGCACGACCTCCTCGGCGCTCATGTAGGAGGCGTCCGGGGTCGCCCGGTTGTAGCCGTAGCTGAACGGGTCGAGGCCGCGGCTGGACTCCCACTTGGCGACGACGGTGTTGTCGTACGTCGTGTACTCGGGTGTCGTGAAGTCGTGGAAGGCGATGCCCGAGCGGTTGTTGACCGTGACGTCGACCGGACGGGCCCGGTTCTTGGCGTGGTTGAAGTACTCGGCGAGGACGTGGAGGCTGTCGTTCGCGCCGCCGATGTCGCACCAGATGATCTCCGGGTCGTAGCCGTGGATCAGTTCGAGCATCTGCGGGGCCTGGAAGTCCTTCACGTAGTCCTTGCCCGCGGTGTACCCGGTGTAGGGCACCGGCTCCAGCGTGTACGGGTTGCGCGGGGCGTGCCCCATCCACGGGTTGTCCGGGTTGAACCACTCGGGCATCGAGAAGTACAGGCCGCGGTGGAGTTCGGGCGTGTACCGGCGGGACGCGGCGAACAGCTCCTTGACCAGGTCCCGTTCGGGGCCGAGCTTGACGGCGTTGCGGTCGGAGACCTTGGTGTCCCACAGGGCGAAGCCCTCGTGGTGCTTGGAGGTCAGCACGTGGTACTGGGCGCCCGCGTCCCGGAACAGCTCCACCCACGCGCGCGGGTCGAACTTCTCGGCGGTGAAGCGCGGGATGAAGTCGTCGTAGGCGAAGTCGGCGCCGTAGGTGTCACGGTGGTAGGCGTACGTCGGGTTGGACGGGTCCTGCATCTGGTCCCAGTACCACTCGGCGTACTGCACGCCGACCGGCGCCCAGGCGGGCACCGAGTAGACGCCCCAGTGGATGAAGATGCCGAACTTGGCGCCGTTGAACCAGTACGGCGCCTGGTGGCCGGCCAGGGAGGTCTCGGTGGCCTCGTAGTCGGCCGTGCCCAGGGTCAGCGTGCGTGGGGCGGTGGCGGCCCGGGCTCCCCGTCCGCGGACGGTCACCGCGCCGTCCTGCCGGGTGCCGGGGGCGGTGCCCGCGCGGTTGCGGATGCCGACGCGGACGCGTGCCTGCTCGCCGGGGTCGAGGCGCCGTATGCGGGCGGGTTCGACGGTGCGGGCGCCGGGGACGTCGACGTGGACGGTCACCCCGTCGGCGGCCAGGATCGCGGCGGTGCCCGCGTTGACGACGGTGGCCTCGACGCTCTGGGCGCCGGTGGACTCCAGGAGGGAGGCGGTGGAGCGGGCGTCGCGCAGGGCCAGCGCCCGTCCCTGGGCGGCGGGTTGGAGGGAGAGCGCGAAGACGTGCAGCGAGGTCTTGTTCTCCTGCGCCGGGTTGGTGACCGGCAGGGTCAGGGCGACGGCCTCGCGCGCCGGGTCCAGCCAGACCTCCGAGGTGCCGATGCCGACGCTGTGCTCGTCCTTGGTGCCGTCCGGCTTGTAGCGGTACGGCGCCGAGAGCGGGCCGCCCGTGGCGTACCAGTCGGCGCCGCCGAGGCCGGCGGTGCCGGTCGAGCCGTCCGCGTAGTGCACGGTGGCCGTGCCGGAGGCGTCGCCGTAGCTGCCGGCGGTGAGGAACACGGCCGACAGGTAGCGGCCCTTGGGCAGGTCGAGGCGCTGGCCGAGGGCGACGACGTTGTTCCTGGCGCCCGCCGTGGCGGCCGGGAAGTCGAAGGCGACGCCGTCGACCTCGACGCGGCCGGCGGGGAGCTCCTCGCCGGGGAAGGTGTAGCCGGAGCCGTCGAAGTCGCCGCCGCGGGCGGTGGCGGTGTCGAGGCCGTCGTTGTCGTAGAGCGTGTCGAGCGGGACGGGGACCGGGTCGGGGACGGGGGTCCACCGGGGTGACGGGGACGTGCCGTCGCCGGTGGAGGCGGCGTGCGCCGCGCCGGGCAGCGCGAGGGGCAGGCCGGCCGCGGCGGCGGCCGCGGCGGCCGCACCGAGGACCTGACGTCTTGGATACGGACTCATGTTCATGAGCGGCTCCCAATTCATCGGATGTCTGATGATTGAGCGGGCCCAGAAGCCTGTCAATGGGGCCAGGATCAGCCAGAGTTGGGCCAGTCATCGGATGAGCTGCGGCCCTGAGGGCGGTGACCGAAAGATCCTCGCCAAAAGTCCAACAACAGCGCCGCGAATGTCCAAGGGCAGGGGCTCTCGACGTGCGGCCCGACGCGGGGCAGAGTGCTCTGCGTACTGACGAGTAAGCCCAGGCTTCGCATCCCCGAGGAGCACCCGTGACCAGCTGGGTCGGCCGGACCGCCGCCGAGATCGCCGCCGCCGTACGCGAGAAGCGGGCCACGCCGCGTGAGGTGGTGGCCGAGCACCTGGACCGGATCGAGCGGCTCGACGCGCGCGTGGGCGCGTTCCGGGTGGTGCGGGCCAGGGCGGCGCTCGCCGAGGCCGACGCGGTGGCCGACCGTGGCGATCTGGCCGAACTGCCCCTGGCCGGCGTGCCCGTGGCGGTCAAGGACAACCTCGCCGTACGCGGTGAGTCGAACCGGATCGGCTCCGCGGCGACACCCGTCACGCCCGCCGGGAAGGACCATGTCACGGTCGCCCGGCTGCGGGCGGCCGGCGCGGTGGTCGTGGGCCTGACCAACGTGCCCGAGCTGTGCGTCTTCGGCACCACCGAGGGCGTGCACGGCACCGCCCGCAACCCCTGGGACCCGACCCGCACCGCGGGCGGCTCCTCGGGCGGCAGCGCGGCCGCGGTCGCCGCCGGCCTGGTGCCGATCGCGCTGGGCAACGACGGCATGGGCTCGCTGCGCATTCCGGCCGCCAACTGCGGCCTGGTCACCATCAAGCCGGGGCACGGCGTGGTCCCGGCGGGCATCGGCGAGGGCGACTGGTTCGGCATGTCCGAGAACGGCCCGCTCGCCACGACCGTCGAGGACACGCGCCTGATGCTGACGGTCCTCGCGGACACCGACGCGATCCGGCCGTCCGAACCGGCCATGCGGAAGATCGCCGTCTCGCTGCGCAGTCCGCTGCCGGGCGTCACGATCAGCGCCCCGTACGCGGCCGCGGCCCGTGACGCGGGCGGCGTCCTGATCAAGGCCGGCCACCAGGTCCGCCGCGCGGACCCGCCCTACCCGCTGTCCCTGAGCACGACGTCCCTGACCCACTGGACGGCCGGCACGGCGGTCGACGCCAAGGACCTCGACCCGCGGCTGCTCGCCCGGCGCACCCGCGTCCACGCCGCCGTCGGCCGCCGCTTCGTCAACCGTGTCCGCACCGGCGACAGCCGCGAGCGGCTGCGCCGCCGCATGGAGCCGTTCCTCACCGAGTACGACGTCCTGCTCACCCCGGCCCTGGCCCGCCGCTCCCCCAGGTCGGTGGCCTGGCACGAGCGGGGCTGGCTGCCCAACCTGCTCGCCAACACCCGCTACTCCCCGCTGACCCCGCCCTGGAACCTCACCGGCTGGCCCGCCATGGCCGTCCCCTTCGGCACCCTTCCCTCCGGCGCCCCCACCGCCGTCCAGCTGGTGGGCCGCCCGGGCTCGGAGGCGATGCTGCTGGAGATCGCCGAGCAGCTGGAGAGGCTGCACCCGTGGGAGCGGACGGCCCCGATGGACCAGACCCCGGACGAGCGCCGTAAATCCGGCTGAAGTCCGGCCCGCTCCCGTGCTTGCATGGGCACATGCCGTCCACCGACCGACTGCTCGCCTTCGCGGCGCTGTCCTTGCTGCTGATCGTGGTTCCCGGGCCGAGCGTGCTGTTCGTGGTCGGGCGGGCGCTGGCGCAGGGGCGGCGGGCCGCGCTGACGACCGTCGCCGGGAACACGCTCGGGGCGTATCTGCTCGTCGTCGCCGTGGCGGTGGGCATCGGGTCGCTCGTCGAGCGCTCGGTGCTGGTCTTCACCGCGCTGAAGCTGGCCGGCGCCGCCTACCTGGTGCATCTCGGGGTCAAGGCGTGGCGGGCGCGCGGTTCGCTGCGGGCGGTGTTCGCGGGCGAGGCGGCGGCCCACGGCGGACTGCGCACGTTCTGGGAGGGGTTCGCGGTCGGGGTGACCAACCCCAAGACGATCGTGTTCTTCGCGGCCGTGCTGCCGCAGTTCGTCGACCGTGACACGGGACATGTCACGGTGCAGATGCTGCTGCTGGGCGTGGTGTTCAACGGCATCGCGCTCGCCTGCGACAGCGCCTGGGGCCTGGCGGCGTCCACCGCACGCGACTGGTTCGCCCGCTCCCCGCGCCGGCTGTCGATGGTGGGCGGGGCCGGCGGGCTGACGATGATCGGCCTGGGCCTGACCGTGGCCGTCACCGGCCGCAAGGACTGAACCTCCGGGACCGAGCCGCAAGAGCCGGGCCGGAGGGACCGGGCGGGCTACAGCGCCCGGTGCATCACGTGCAGTCCCACCCGCCCGTAGCGCGGATGCTCGTAGGCGTCCGGCACCGTGCCCAGGATGGTGAAGCCGAGCGAGAGCCACAGCTTGACGGCCGGGTTGGTCTCGACGACGGCGTTGAAGACCATCGCCTCGAAGCCGTCGGCCCTGGCCGCGGCCAGGACGTGTGCGGCCAGGGCGCGGCCGAGACCGCGGCCGGCCCGGTCGGGGTCGACCATGAAGCCGGCGTTGGCGATGTGGGCCGCGGGGCCGCCGTAGTTGGGCGTGACGTAGGCGGAGGCGACGACGGCGCCGGTGTCGTCCTCGGCGACGTAGACCCGTTTGGCGGGGTTCATCCACAGGGCCCGGGCGGCCTCCTCGGAGGTGTCCGGGTCCCAGGCGTAGGTCTCGCCGGCGGCGACGATGCGGTGCCAGAAAGGCCAGATCCGCGGCCAGTCGTCGGCCGCGGCTTCTCTGATCTGCATGGGCGTGAGTCTGGCACGCCCATGCGGTCGGCGATCGCGAGGGTCCTGCCGGGTGGCTCAGTCCACGCTGGGCAGGATGTGGGGCTCGGCCAGGTCGTCCTCGTAACCTGCCAGGCGGATCGGTGCGGAGCGGGCCCACACGTCCAGGCTGCCGATCTCACCGGGCCGCCGGCCGGCGCGCTCCGTGCGTTCCTTGGGGCGCTGTTCGCGATTCGTCTTCTCTGGTGTCACCGCGCACTCCTTATGTGTCGGGTCACCCTCGGGGCATGCCAGCCACTGTGCGGCCCGGCGCCTGACGCCCGCTCAGGTGTGAGTCGAAAGCAGTTCGGACGCGGTGGCGCCTGCAACTCGTCTGAGAACAGGCCGCTGTGAACCGGCTTGCCCCGGGACGGACGTGGGTGTGGGTGGGACCCGGTGGAGCTGTCCGTCCGCTCCAGATTAACCAAATGAGCGGAGGACCGCTCTATGGGGCTGAAAACTTGGGCTCAATGTCCTAGGTTATTCGGTTTCAGCCCTCTCTCATGTCACTCGTTCGGCCTACAGACGTACCGAAAGGCCAACACCCGTTCCATGCTGGGTCGGAGAGACACGTCCGGGAGGGGGACGTCATGGCGTCGGTGACCTTCGACAGAGCCACCCGGTACTTCCCGGGGATGGACCGGCCGGCCGTGGACTCGCTCGACCTCGAGATCGAGGACGGTGAGTTCATGGTCCTCCTCGGCCCTTCCGGGTGCGGTAAGTCGACCTGCCTGCGCATGCTCGCCGGGCTGGAGGACGTCGACTCGGGTTCGGTCCTCATCGGCGTCCGGGACGTCACCCATCTTCCGCCCGCGGACCGGGACATCGCGATGGTGTTCCAGGACTACGCGCTGTTCCCGCATTTGTCGGCTGCCGACAACATCGGGTTCGCCCTGAAGATCGCCCGCATGGCCAGGCCGCGGGCGAGGCAGCGGGTGCACCACGCCGCCGCCGTCCTCGACATCGAGCAGTACCTCGGCCGGCTGCCCGGCACGCTCGCGGGCGGCGAGCGGCAGCGGGTCGCGACGGGGCGCGCGCTGGTACGCGACCCGCGGGTCTACCTGATGGACGAGCCGCTGTCGAACCTCGACGCCCGGCTGCGGGCCCGGACCCGGGCGCAGATCGTCCGGATGCAGCACCACCTCGGCATCACCACGGTGTACGTCACTCACGACCAGCTGGAGGCGATGGCGGTCGGCGACCGTCTCGCGGTGCTCGAGGACGGGCTGCTGCAGCAGGTGGGCACGCCGAGGGAGGTCTACGCGCACCCGGCCAACACCTTCGTGGCCGGCTTCGTCGGCTCGCCCGCGATGAACCTCTTCCGCCTCCCGCTGTCCGCGGCCGGGGCCCGGCTCGGCGCCCTGGACATCCCACTGGCCCGCGGCACGCTGCGGGCGGCCGGCGCCCGCGAGATCGTGCTCGGAGTGCGGCCCGAGCAGTTCCAGTTCCTCTCCCGCGAGGACCGCGAGACCCCCGGCCTCGACCTCGTCGTCGACGCGGTCGAGGACACCGGCGCCGTCGTCTACCTGCATACCAGCGCGGGCTCCGGCCCGGACCGCACCGAGATCGTCGTCCGCCTCCCCGGACGCCCCACCTACGGCAAGGGGGCCGCGCTGCGGGTCGCGGTCCGCGCCGGGGACGTGCACTGCTTCTCCGCGCGGACGGGAGAGCGGCTGCCCGAGGACACGGCGCCCGCGAAATGAGCCCCGCCCCGGCGCACCGGACAGGCCGCGCAGTTCAGGTCCCGTTGGCTCAATCGCAAGGCGGCCATGATCTGCTGACGGACGGCAACGGCTTGTCCGGCGGGAGGACTGACGCATGGAGCTGCGCAGTGTCGAAGAGCTGATGGATCTGCTGTACGCCTGCCGGGGCTCATGGGACGCCCCGGGCCTGAGGCGCGGCCGGGTCGACCTGCACCAGCACGCGCTGCAGACCGCCGCGCTGCTGCGGCGCCGCCGCCCCGCCGACAAGGAACTCCAGGTGGCGGGCCTGGTGCATGCCATCGGCCCGCTGCTGCGGCCGGGTGACGCGGCCGCCCACCCCGCCGGTGCGGCCGACGCGGTGCGCGGCCTGCTCGGCGAGCGCGTCGCCCGGCTGGTCCGCGAGCACCACAGCCGCGGCGGGGCCGCCGACGAGGACCAGGCCCGCCTGCGGCAGGCGGACGAGGAGGGCCGGACTCCCGGTGTCGACGCGGGGGTACTGGAGGACTGGCGCACGGTCCTGGACCTGGTCGCCGCACGCAACTCCCGTCTCGGGGCTGTCGACTGACGGCCCGTCATGAGACGGTACGGCGATGACGTCGTCGTACGGGCTGAAGGGCAGGGCCGCCGTCGTCACCGGGGCGACGCGCGGTATCGGGCGGGCGATCGCCGGGCGGCTGGCCGAGGCGGGCGCGCGGGTCTGCGTGACCGCGCGGGATCCGGCCGAGGTGCGGCGCACGGCCGCGGAGCTGGACGGCGTGGGGCTGGCCGGCGACGTCGGGGACCCGGCCCATCCGCGGGCGGTCACGGAGCTGGCACTGGGCGCCTTCGGCCGGATCGACGTGGTGGTCAACAACGCGGCCACGAACCAGCCGTACGGACCGCTCATGGACGTCGACCCGGCGAACTGGCGGGAGGCGTTCGCGGTGAACGTCGAGGCGCCGCTGCGGCTGGTGCAGTGCGCGTGGCGCGCGTGGATGGGTGAGCACGGCGGCGCGGTGGTGAACGTCTGCACCGAGGGCGCGGGGCACGCCGGGCCGAACGTGGGTGCCTACGGGACGAGCAAGGCGGCTCTGCTGCACCTGACCGCCCAGCTCGCGGGGGAGCTGGCGCCGAAGGTGCGGGTCAACTCGGTCTCCCCCGGGCTGGTGCGCACCGAGATGGCGCGGTTCGTGTGGGAGCCGGGCGGGGAGAAGGTGGCGGCGGGGCTGCCGCTGGGCCGGATCGGTGAACCGGACGACGTCGCGCGGGCCGTGCTGTGGCTGGCCTCGGACGCCGCGGAATGGGTGACCGGCGCGGATCTGCTGGTGGACGGGGGGACACGCGTCAGGACGGCGTACCCCGGGCCGGGGTACGCCGTCGGTGACTTTCTTCGCTCATACGCACCACCTCGCTCCTGACGGCGGCTACGGCTCCCTCATGGGAACAGCGCGATGCCCAGCGCGATGATCAGGATGATGAACACGATGACGGCTACCGTGCCCCACGTCCGGGGGTGCTTGAACGGATCTCCCGTGGAGCCGCCGCGGGGCCGGTCCTCCGGCAGCGCGGACGGGTCCGTGCGGTCGTTCGCGTAGAACTGCTCATCGGTGGGGTAGCGGTTGCGCGGATCGTTCTGTGCTCGCGGATCGATGTTCTGCGGACTACCCATGATCACTCCCTGACGCGGTTGTCAGCAGGAGCCGGGGTCCCGACGGGCGCCGGGCCACGCGCACGGCCGTGGATCACCACTTTCCGGGCGCGTAGTCCTTCAAGAAGACGCCGTACAGGTCCTCGCCCTGTTCTCCGCGCACAATCGGATCGTAAACCCGGGCGGCGCCGTCGACCAGGTCGAGCGGTGCGTGGAAGCCCTCCTCGGCCAGCCGCAGCTTGTCGTAGTGCGGGCGCTCGTCGGTGATCCAGCCGGTGTCGACGGACGTCATCAGGATGCCGTCGGTCTGGAACATCTCCTGGGCGCTGGTCCGGGTGACCATGTTCATGGCGGCCTTGGCGGCGTTGGTGTTCGGGTGGCCGGCGCCCTTGTAGCCGCGGCCGAAGACGCCCTCCATGGCGGAGACGTTCACGACGTAGGAACGCCCGCTCGCCGCCTTCTTCGCGGCGTCGGCCATCGCTGGCCGCAGCGCGCTGATCAGGATGAACGGCGAGGTGTAGTTGCACAGCTGGGTCTCCAGCAGCTCCACCGGCGAGATCTGGTCGATGGTCTGCACCCAGGTGTTGCTGTCGACGACGTCGGGGACGAGCCCTCCGGCGTCGATGGCGGTGCCGTCGAGGTGCCGGGCGACGCTGGCGTTGCCCGCGACCAGCGCGAGGCCGGCGACCTGCTGCGCGTCCAGGCCGCTGGTGCCCAGGGGCAGCGCGGCCAGGCCGTCGACCGCGCCGGAGTTGAAGGCGCCGATGACGTGGTGGGCGGGCAGCTCCCCGGCGGGCAGCGGGGCGCTCTCGCCGTCGACGAGGGCGGCGTAGGCGGCGGGCAGCCGGCGTACGGTCTGCGTCGCGTTGTTGATCAGGATGTCGAGCGGTCCGGCCGCGGCGACCTGCTCGCCGAGGGCCACGGCCTGCGCCGGGTCGCGCAGGTCGATGCCGACGACCTCCAGCCGGTGGATCCACTCCGCCGCGTCGTCCATGGCCTTGAAGCGGCGGATGGCGTCCTTGGGGAAGCGCGTGGTGATCGTGGTGTGGGCGCCGTCGCGCAGCAGCCGCAGCGCGATGTACATGCCGATCTTGGCGCGGCCGCCGGTCAGCAGGGCCCGCTTGCCGGTGAGGTCGGCGCGCACGTCCCGCTTGACGCGGTTGACCCGGGCGCAGTCCGGACACAGCTGGTGGTAGAAGTAGTCGACCTCCACGTACCGGGACTTGCAGGTGTAGCAGGAGCGCGGGCGCTGGAGTATCCCCGCGATCTTGCCCTCGCCGGTGGCCGACGAGGGCAGCAGTCCCTCGGTCTCGTCGTCGATGCGCTGGGCGGAGCCGGTCGCCGTGGCCTCCGTGACCGCCTTGTCGTGGGCCGTCTTGGCGGCCCGGCGCTCCTGGCGGCGGCGCTGCTTGACGGTGCGGTAGACGCCCGCGGTGGCCCGGCGCACGGCGACCGCGTCCGGGTGGTCGACCTCCAGCTCGTCGAGCTCCGCCAGCACGCCGAGGCAGACGGCGAGCCGTTCGGGGTCGATGCCGGGCCCGAAGACGATCTCGTCCGTGATCGCCGAGCCGTTGTCTGTCACCGTCATGGCCGCTGCCGTTCCCTGGTCTTCCTCGCGGCGCTCCGGTCGCGCCCGCTTTCGAACGGCGAATTTTAACGGAGCGCCGGACCGGTCCACCAAACCCGGACCCTCAGGAGCCGCAGGCGGTGATCAGGGCCTGTACCTCCTCGGTGAGGGCGGCGGCCAGCACGTCCAGGTCGGGTACCGCCTTGGCGTCGGCGACCAGGCCGTAGTGGACCCGGCCGCGGTAGGTGGAGACCGCCACCGCCAGCGACTGGCCGCGGGCCAGCGGGGCGAAGGGGTAGACCTCGGTGACCGGGTTGCCGCCGAGCTTCAGGCCGATGCCGGGCAGCGGCACGCTGGTGACCAGGATGTCGAACCACAGCCGGGCGGCCTGGCTGACCAGCGGTCCGCCGAGCCGGTGGCCGAGCGCGGGCACGTGGTCGGCGAGCAGGGCGACGGCACCCGCGCCGCGGTTGGGGCCGGCGTCCTTGTTGCGGTCCATCGCGGTGCGGACCGCGTCGAACCGGCCGAGCGGGTCGGGGTCGTCCACGGGGAGCCGTATCAGGTAGCCGGAGAGCCGGTTGCCCTGCGGGTGGGCGGTGCGCGGGCGGCGCTTGGAGACGGGGATGAGCGCGCGGGGCGCGACGCCGTCGCTGCCGTCGCCGCGCTCGTCGAGCCAGCGGCGCAGGGCGCCGGCGACGACGGCGATCAGGACGTCGTTGACCGTGCCGCCCTGGGTCTTGCGCACGCGCTGCACGTCGTCGAGGTCGATGACGACGCCCGCGGTGCGGCGGGTGCCGGTGGCCTCGGAGGTGAACGCCGACGAGGAGCGCATGCCGAGGCTGGAGACGGCCACGGAGGCGCCGATGTCGAGGGCGCGGCCCACGTCGGACAGCGCGCCCCGGACCAGGCCGGGCAGCCTGCGCACGTCGGGCAGCAGGCCGCGCCGGGGCTCCTCGGGGCGGGGCCTGCGCTCCGGCAGGTCCATCGGGTCCAGGACGGCGGCGGCGAGCGTCAGCGCCCGCAGGCCGTCGGCCAGGGCGTGGTGGAACTTGAAGAGCACCGCGAAGGAGGCGCCGTCCTCGCCCGGCAGCACATGGGCCTCCCACGGCGGACGGCCGCGCACCAGCGAGCGCTCCATGAGCCGGCCGGCCTCGGCGTGGAAGTCGGCGGTGGGCGCGTGCAGCACGACGTGGTTGAGCGGGTCGAAGCCGGGGTCGGGCTCACGGCTGGCGCTGCCGAAGGACATCGGCCTGAGCGGCGAGGGCTGCCACAGGTCCCGGATCCGCATCCGCAGTCCGGGGACCGCCGCGGCCCGCGAGGCGAGCAGGTCGGCGGCGTGGGCGCCGGCCGTGGGCGAGTGCGCCGAGAACACCCCGAGGGCGCCCAGGTGCATGGGGTGCTCGGCGGACTCGATGTTCCAGAACGCCAGGTCGAGTGGAGCGAGCAGGTCAGTGGTCAATGGCTTGCCTCACGTCGACGGACGGGTGAGCCAGCAGTCAACCTCTCCGGGGAGATTACGGTCAAGTACGATCAGGCTACGCACAGTTAACAGCAGATTAAGTCCCGTCCCCCTGTTGAGGGACGGGACTCATGTGACTCCTGAGGTCAATTCAGCGCCGGTGGCGCCGCCTTCGGTGACGTACCCCACTCGGACGGCTGCGGGCCGACCGTGAAGTCGAGCGAGCGCAGGGAGCGCAGCGAACCGGTCGTCAGATAGGTCCGGTCGTAGGTCTTCCCGTCCGTCCGGGCCGACTGGACGTACCGGTCGGTCCCGGAGGTGCCCCGCGCGGTGATCGTCAGGGAGCCGTGCGGGTAGTAGCGCCGGTCCAGGGTGAGGTCGACACGGTCGAAGACCGGCGTGGACAGCCCCCAGGTGTCGTAGCCGGGCTGCACCGGGAAGACGCCGATCGACGACAGCACGTTCCAGGCGGACATGGTGCCGAGGTCGTCGTTGCCGGTCATGCCGGTCGGCGTGTCCGTGAACAGGGTCAGCGCCGCGTGCACGACGTCGGTCGTCTTCCACGGCTGCCCGGTGGACAGGTAGGTGTACGGGGCGATGAGGTCGGGTTCGTTCTGCGGGTTGTACTTGTCGGCGTTGTAGTAGTCGTAGGGCCCGTTGACCCACACCTCGCGGGCCGTCCTCGCGGGGTCGGCCAGCAGCTGGTCGTAGGCGAAGAACGAGTCCAGCCGGTCGTTCGCGGCCCGCTCGCCGCCGATCAGGGAGACCATGCCCGGCAGGTCCTGCGGCACCAGCCACTGGTACTGCCAGGACGTGCCCTCGTGGAAGCCCTCGCTCCGCGCCGGGTCGGCCGGGCCGGTGAAGGCGCCGGAGGCGTCACGGGCGCGGAAGAAGCCGGTCGAGGGGTCGAAGACGTGGCGGTAGCTCTGGGCACGGGCGGCGTAGCGTACGGCGTCGGCGCGGTGCCCGAGCTCGCGGGCCATCTGGGCGAGCATGGCGTCCGACAGGGCGTACTCCAGGGTCGCCGAGGCGCCGTGGTCGTAGTCCGAGTCGCCGGGCTTCACGTGCGGGCGGTCCTTGATGTACGGCGCGAAGCCCTCGGCGATGTACTCCTCGTTCGCCTCCCGGCCCACCGCGGGCGAGTCCGCGGGCGGCACCCCGTCGGCGTTCCGCTTCAGGGCGCGGTACGCCCGCTCCTCGTAGCCCCGCAGCAGGCCCTGCTGGTAGGCGTTGGTCAGGAACGGGGTGACCGGGTCACCGGTCATGATGTTCGTCTCGACGGTGCCGTAGCCCCACTTGGGCAGCCAGCCGCTCTCCTCGGAGATCTTGATCACCGAGATCGCCATGTCGCGGGCCTCGCGCGGCGCGAGCAGCGACAGCAGCTGCGACTGGGTGCGGTAGGTGTCCCACAGCGACCAGTTCTGGTAGTACGTGAAGCCCCTGGTCCGGTGGATCCGCTGGTCCCAGCCGGTGTAGCGGCCGTCGGCGTCGCTGCCGACGTTCGGCGCCAGGAAGGACCGGTACAGCGACGAGTAGAAGGTCCGCCGCAGACCGTCGTCACCGCCCCGCGCGCGCACGTCGTCCAGACGGTCCTCCCACGCCCGGTCCGCCCCGCGGCGTACGGCGTCGAAGGAACGGCCGCCCTCGGCACGGAGGTTGAGCGCGGCACCGTGCGCGTCGACGTACGACAGGGCCGTGGTCGCCTCGACCGTGCGGTCCTCGGTGGTGTCGAAGCGGACGTAGGCGCCGCCGGAGCCGGTCTTCGCGCCCGCGGTCACCGTCGAGCCGTCCCAGGTGCCGTACGTGGTGAAGGGACGGTCGAATCGGGTGATCGTGTAGACGGTGTACGGCTTGGTGTCCTGGCAGAAGCCGCGGCCGGTGATGGCCGTGCGCACGGTGCGGCTGTCCAGGACCTCGACCTTGGAGGACACCCCGGTGTGCAGCGACTGGGCCGCGTTGAGCAGGACGTTGGCCTTGTCGGTGGCCGGGAAGGTGTAGCGCTGTACGCCGGTGCGCGCGGTCGCGGTGAGTTCGGCCCGGATGCCGGTCCTCAGGCCGACCTCGTAGTAGCCGGGGCTCGCCTTCTCGTCGTCGTGGCCGAACCCGGCCGCGTACGTCGCGTAGTCCGTCTGCGTGACGTCACCCGTCGTCGGCAGCACCGGCAGGTCTCCGCCCAGACCGCAGCCGACACCGGACAGATGGACCAGGGAGAAGCCGCGGATGTGGTCCTGCGCGTAGTCGTAACCGGTGTTGTGGCCCGTGTCCGGCGAGAACTGCACCATGCCGAAGGGCACGGCCGCGCCGGGATAGGTGTTGCCCTCGTTCTCGGTCCCGATGAACGGGTTCACCAGGCCGGTGAGGTGGGTGGCACCCGGAGCGGCGGCCTGGGCGGCGGCGGGGACGCTCGTCGGGCCGGCCGCGCCGAGCAGCAGGGCGAGTAACAGCGCCGGCCGGCGTCTGCGGCGGGGGAAGTGCACGGAACCTCCCATAACAACGTTGTCATGAACAGCAGTTGGCATGACAACACGGATTCCGCTTCCCCGTCCAGGGACATGACAAGTCAGAAGGGCCGAGGGCCGCCACCCGCCGCGGGTGGCGGCCCTGTGTCTACGACACCACCTGTCCCTTGCCCAGCGCGATCACCCCGCCCTTGGAGACGGTGTAGAGCTCCGCGTCCCGCTCCGGGTTGACCCCGATCGTGGCGCCCGGGGGCACCTCGACGTTCTTGTCGAGGACCGCTCCGCGCACCACCGCGCCGCGTCCGATGTGGACGTTGTCGTGCAGGATCGAGCCCTGGACGACGGCCCCGGGGTCGACGCGGACGCCGGGCGACAGGACGGAGCGGGTGACCTGGCCGCGGATGAGGCAGCCCGCGCTGATGATGGACTCGCTGGCCATCCCGCCCGCGTTGAAGCGGGCCGGGGAGAGCTGGTTGGAGTGGGTGTAGATGGGCCACTGCCGGTTGTAGAGGTTGAAGGCGGGCCGCTCGGCGATCAGGTCCATGTGGGCGTCGTAGTACGCGTCCATCGTGCCCACGTCGCGCCAGTAGCCCTGGTCGCGGGTGGTCTCGCCGGGCACGTGGTTGGCGCTGAAGTCGTAGAGCTGCGCCTCGCCGCGGTCGGTGAGCTGGGGCAGGATCGAACCGCCCATGTCGTGGACGGAGTCCCCGTCCTCGGCGTCCCGCTGGAGCGCCTCGATGAGCGCCTTGGTGGTGAAGATGTAGTTGCCCATGGAGGCGAAGACGCAGTCCGGGTCGTCCGCCAGGCCGGGCGGGTCGGCGGGCTTCTCCAGGAAGCGCTCGACCGACAGGCCGTCCGTGCCCGGGGAGATCACGCCGAACTGCGAGGACTCCGAGCGCGGGACCCGGATGCCGGCGACCGTGACACCCGCGCCGCTCTCGATGTGCTGGGCGAGCATCTGGCGCGGGTCCATGCGGTACACGTGGTCGGCACCGAACACCGCGACGTACTCGGGCCCCTCGTCGTAGACGAGGTTCAGGGACTGCAGGATGGCGTCCGCGCTGCCCAGGTACCAGCGCGGGCCGAGCCGCTGCTGGGCCGGGACCGGCGTGACGTAGTTGCCGAGCAGGCTGGACATCCGCCAGGTGGTGGTGATGTGCCGGTCCAGCGAGTGCGACTTGTACTGCGTGAGGACGCAGACGCGCAGGATGTCGCCGTTGACGAGGTTGGACAGGACGAAGTCGACGAGGCGGTACGTGCCGCCGAAGGTGACCGCTGGTTTGGCGCGGTCCGCGGTCAGGGGCATCAGGCGTTTGCCTTCTCCGCCCGCCAGCACGATCCCGAGCACCGAAGGTCCGCCACGACGCATGACCGCTCCCCTCACCGTGGATGATCCATGCTTGCCCCTGCCCAGGGCGGTGTAAGCCTGTTCGAACAACTACCGCCGTTCTGTTCATCCAGTCCTGTTCGAGGCGTCCAGTCCTGTGCGGGGGTCACCTCTGGTCCGGTTTGAGGACCTCCTCGTACAGACGCACCGTGCGGCGGGCCACCGCGTCCCAGCCGAACTCCTCCACCGCGCGCTCCCGGCCGGCCTCGCCCATCCGCCGGGCGGTCTCCGGGTCGCCGATCACGGAGTCCAGGGCCTGCGCGAGGGAGTCCTCGAAGCCCTCGTCCACGTCGACGAGCAGACCGGTACGGCCGTCGTCGACGACCTCGGGGATGCCGCCCACCCGGGAGGCCACGACGGGCGTCCCGCAGGCCATGGCCTCGAGGTTGACGATGCCGAGCGGTTCGTAGACCGACGGGCAGACGAACGCCGCCGCGTGCGTCAGCAGCTGGATCACCTCGGGGCGCGGCAGCATCTGCGGGATCCAGTGCACGCCTTCGCGCGTGCGGCTGAGGTCCTCGTACAGCTCACGGAACTCCCGGTCGATCTCCGGTGTGTCGGGCGCCCCCGCGCACAGCACGACCTGCGCCGACGGGTCGATGTCCCGCACCGCGCGCAGCAGATGGGGCACACCCTTCTGCCGGGTGATGCGGCCGACGAACAGGACGAAGGGGCGCTTGGTGTCCAGGCCGATGCGCTCCAGCACGTCGGTGCCGTGGTCGGGGCGGTACAGCGTGGTGTCGATGCCGTTGTGCACGATGTGGACCCGGGCGGGCTCCAGCGCCGGGTAGCAGCCGAGGATGTCCTCGCGCATGGCGCCGGAGACGGCGATCACCGCGTCGGCGGACTCGATCGCGGTGCGCTCGGCCCAGCTGGACAGCGCGTATCCGCCACCGAGCTGTTCGGCCTTCCAGGGCCGCAGGGGCTCCAGCGAGTGCGCGGTCATCACGTGCGGGATGCCGTACAGCATCTTGGCGAGGTGGCCGCCGAGGTTGGCGTACCAGGTGTGGGAGTGCACGAGTTCGCGGCCTTCGACAGCCGCCGTCATCGCGAGGTCGACGGAGAAGGTGCGCAGCGCGTCGTTGGCGGTGTCCAGGGCGGCCCAGGGGCGGTGGCGCACGACGCCCACGCCGCGGCCCTCGCCCCAGCAGTGCACCTCCAGATCGACCAGGGAGCTCAGCTCCCGGGCGAGGAACTCCACGTGGACGCCCGCGCCGCCGTAGACGTCCGGCGGGTACTCCCGGGTCAGCAGTCCCACTCGCACCCGCAACCCCCAGCTCTCGGCGACCGGTTCCCTCATGGTCACCCAGATGCGTCGCGTGCGGAAGAGCGCGGCGGCCGGAGGAAGCAACAGTCGCCGCACACACCTCCGCCGGGCACGCGGTAGTAGAGGCAGCAGCTGCGGCGCCGGAAGGCGGTTCCGGTGAGGGTGCCGGTGGCGGACAGCAGGGGGTGGCCGAGGAGTTGGGCGGTCAGGGCGCGGGTGCGCAGGGCGGAGCCGTCCCGGCCGTGCCGGACCGCCCACTGCTCCAGCTGCCGGGCGGCGCCCGCCAGCGCCGAGGCCGCGTTGCCCCGCAGCAGGCCGGCCGCGATGCGGTGGCGGGCGCGCAGGGCCGCCGCCAGCGGCTCGAGATGGCCGACCAGCACGGTGTCCGCGACGCTCGCGGCGTGGGCGGGCAGCGCGCGGACCTCGGACAGCCACAGGTCGTCGGGGGCGGTGGCGCCGGGGTCCCAGTGCAGCAGCGCGGGATCGAGGTCGGGGACACGGTCGCAGAGGACGGCGCAGCCCAGCGTCACCGACCACAGACGGGCCGCGAGTCCCAGGTGGGCCACGGAGGCGGCGATCCGCGCCTCGGGGGCGCGCAGGGTCCGGGCGACCTTTTCGACCCGAAAAGTAATAGGATCTGATTGAGTGCCGGGTTCCGCGGCCGATCCGGCGGCCGGTTCAGTCCCGGGTCCGGCACCGGAGGACTGGTCCCCGTACGCGCGGGCGAGCGTCGGCAACGGCCCCTGCGGCGCCGCGCCGGTGCGCAGTGCGAAGAAGCCGCCGAGCGGTTCGAGGGCGGTGAGATCCTGGTCGAGCTCCACGAAGGGCAGTAGTACCCGATCCGCGAAAAGCAGTGGATCCCCGGGGGGTCCAGGGGTTCCCCTTGGGGGGTCTCCACCCGTTGTCGCCCACCTTGGGGAGGACGGCGCCCGATTCGTACTCCATCGGCAGTAGGACCCATTGACTGCTCAGGGACGACGACGGGAAGAGATCGACACGGCATCGTGTTGCACATGAAGGCCGACCGTTCGCCGCGCGGGGCGCACCGCCCCCGCCACACGCAGAGGAGCAGCTCATGAGTGCCCTCGCGTTGTCCGTCCTGCTGTCGCTCGTCTCCGCCGTGGCGTACGCGGGCGGGGCGATCGTGCAGGAGCACGTGGCGGTGTCCTCCGGCCAGCAGTACGCGCCGCTGCGCCGGCCCACCTGGTGGGCCGCGGTGGCGCTCAACGGCCTGGGCGGGCTGCTCCACGTGGTGGCGCTGGCGTACGGACCCCTCAGCCTGGTGCAGCCGCTCGGCGCGCTGACGATCGTGTTCGCGCTGCCGATGGCGGCGCTGTTCGTGGGCCGCAAGGCCGGTGCCACCGCCTGGCGGGGCGCGATCATGGCGACCGTGGGCCTGGCCGGTCTGCTCTCCCTGGTGGGCGCCTCCGAGTCGCAGTCGCTGTCCACGGCCCAGCGGATCGCCGTGGCGGTCGTCTCCGGCGGTGCCGTCGTGGCACTGATGGTCGCGGGCCGGGCCGCGCACCGGCACCCGGCGGTGCGCAGCATGCTCATCGCCACCGCGTCCGGCATAGCGTTCGGCATGTCCTCCGTGTTCACCAAGACCGTCGCGGTCGACTGGACCGGCGGCGTGTCCGCGGCGGACCTGCCCTTCCTGGCCGTGATCGGCGTCTTCGCCACGGCCGGCATGCTGCTGTCCCAGGCCTCCTACCGCGGCGCCGGTCTCGCGGCCCCGCTGGCCACGCTGACCGTCGTGAACCCGGTGGTCGCGGCCGCCGTCGGCATCACGATGTTCGGCGAGACCTTCCGCTACGGCACGACGGGCACCGCGCTGGCGCTCAGCTGCGGCGTGGTGGCGGCGGGTGGCCTGATCCTGCTGACGACGGAGCGCATCGCGCGCACCGCCGCCGAGAGCGCGCCGGAGCCCCAGGCGCTGCCGGAACCGGTGGAGCCCGTGGAGCCCGCGGCCGCGGGACCTGCCGGGCGGCCCACGTCCGTCGAGGAGCTGCTCGCCACGATCCCGGAGCAGCCGGCGGACGTGCCGCACGAGGAGGCGCTGGTCCCCGCCCAGGCGGGCCCGGCCGTCTTCGCGGTGGCCTACGACCGGGACGAAGCCCCGGCGGCCGACCCGGCCCGCTACCGCTTCTACGGCCCCTTCTACGGCGGCTCGTACGTCCCGATGCCGGATGTCGACCGGCATCGCGAACGCGTCAAATCCTGACGCCCCCGGCCCTGAGATAGGCCACAGGGTCGATGTCGGAACCGAAACCGGGCCCCGTCCGCACCTCGAAGTGCAGATGCGGGCCCGTGGCGTTGCCGGTCGCACCGGAGCGGCCGATGCGCTGCCCGCCGCCGACGCCCTGGCCCGCCTTCACGGAGATCGCCGACAGATGGGCGTACTGGCTGTAGCGGCCGTCGGCGTGCCGGATGACCACCTGGTAGCCGTAGGAGCCGCCCCAGCCGGAGGAGACGACCCGGCCCGCGGCGATCGCCTTGACGGTCGTGCCGGTGGGGACGGGGAAGTCGACACCGGTGTGGTAGCCCTTGGACCAGGAGGAGCCGGCCTCGTGGTAGGGGGTGCCGGTGGATCCGGGGACCGGGGCGACGAGCGGGTGGCTGCCGGTGCCGGCCTTCTTCTCGGTGGCCGACGACGCCTTCTGCGGCGTGGTCCGGTGGCCCTTGGAGGGCGCGGAGTGCGCGGAGGAGGTGTCGCTCGTCCCGGTCGTGCGCGGGGCGGCGGTCCTGCCGTGCAGGTTCAGCCGCTGGCCCGGCAGGATCAGGTCGGGGTCCGCGCCGATCGTTGCGCGGTTCGCGGCGTACAGCCGGTGCCAGCCGCCGTGCACGTGCTCCGTCTCGGCGATCTCGGAGAGGCTGTCCCCGCGCACCACGGTGTACATCTCCGCGCTGCCCGCCCGCGACTGGGGCGTCCGGTGCGGCTGCACGTCCTGCACCGAGGTCTTCCTGGCGCCGGTGCCGGCGCTCCGGGTGCCCGCGCCGGGGTGGACGTCCGCGGTGGGGCCGCCGCGGGTCAGTCCCGCCTTGACGGAGCACACCGGCCAGGCGTGCGGCCCCTGTCCGTCCAGGACCTTCTCGGCCACCGCGATCTGCTGGTCCTTGCCGGCCAGATCCGCTCGCGCGGCGTACGTCGTGCCGCCGTACGCCTCCCAGGTGGACTGGGTGAACTGGAGTCCGCCGTAGAAGCCGTTGCCGGTGTTGATGCTCCAGTTGCCGGTCGACTCGCAGGCGGCGACCTTGTTCCAGGTGGACACGTCGGCGGCATGGGCGGTGCCGGTGCCGATCAGCGGGATCGCCATGCCGGCGCCGCCGGCGGTGACGGTGAGTGAGGCACGGTTGATCCTGTTCGGCTGATACCGGCGGTGCCGGCCGCGTAGGGCCATGAAGATCCCCCTCGACATGCGTCAGGAGGGCCAAAAGTAAGCGCCGCGAACAGGCCATGACAAGGCGGCAATCGGCCGCTCTGAACACACAAGCACCCAGACATTCACGCCAGTTGCACGCCGGCTGAGGCACGTGGGGCCGGTGGTGCGTATCTGCCTGCGGCGCGTCGGCCACCCCGGACATGCGCCCTGCGTACCGGCAAGTCAGGATGGTCGGTGGGGCGATACTGACGGGCACGACCGGCTACCACCGACAACGGATCCTTAGGAGCCATACCGAATGAGCACTTCAGCCCAGATCGGCGTCACGGGACTGGCGGTCATGGGCCGCAACCTCGCCCGTAACTTCGCGCGCAACGGCTACACGGTCGCCTTGCACAACCGGACGGCGGCGCGTACGCACGCCCTGGTCGAGGAGTTCGGGCACGAGGGCGACTTCGTCGCGGCCGAGACCGCCAAGGAGTTCGTGGCGGCGCTGGAGCGGCCGCGGCGCCTGGTCATCATGGTCAAGGCCGGTGAGCCCACCGACGCGGTGATCCACGAGTTCGCGCCGCTGCTGGAGCCCGGCGACATGATCATCGACGGTGGCAACGCGCACTTCGCCGACACCCGCCGCCGGGAGCGCGAACTGCGCGAGCAGGGCATCCACTTCGTCGGCATGGGGGTCTCCGGCGGCGAGGAGGGCGCGCTCAACGGCCCGAGCATCATGCCGGGCGGCCCCAAGGAGTCCTACGACTCGCTCGGCCCGATGCTGGAGAAGATCTCGGCGAAGGCGAAGGACGGCTCACCCTGCGTGACGCACGTCGGTCCCGACGGCGCCGGCCACTTCGTGAAGATGGTCCACAACGGCATCGAGTACGCCGACATGCAGCTGATCGGCGAGGCGTACCAGCTTCTGCGTGACGTCGCCGGGTACTCCCCCGCGCAGATCGCCGAGATCTTCCGCACCTGGAACACGGGCCGTCTCGACTCCTATCTGATCGAGATCACCGCCGAGGTGCTGTCCCATGTGGACGCCGCGACCGGCAAGCCGTTCGTGGACGTGGTGACGGACCAGGCGGAGCAGAAGGGCACCGGCCGCTGGACCGTGCAGATCGCCCTCGACCTCGGCGTCCCGGTCTCCGGCATCGCGGAGGCGGTCTTCGCCCGCTCCCTGTCCGGGCACGCGGCCCTGCGCGAGGCGTCCCGCAACCTGGCCGGCCCCAAGGCGACCCCCCTCTCCGAGTCCGAGGCCGCGGCCTTCGCCGACCGCGTGGAGCAGGCGCTGTACGCGTCGAAGATCGTCTCCTACACGCAGGGCTTCCACGAGGTCCAGGCCGGCAGCGACGAGTACGACTGGGACATCGACCTGGGCGCGGTCTCCGCGATCTGGCGCGGCGGCTGCATCATCCGCGCGGCCTTCCTGGACCGTATCCGCGCCGCCTACGACGCCCGCGCCGAACTGCCCAGCCTGCTGTCCGACGACGCCTTCGCCCAGGAGATCGCGGCCGCGCAGGACGACTGGCGCGAGGTGCTGATCGCCGCGACCCGCCAGGGCGTGCCGACGCCGGGCTTCGCGGCGGCGCTGGCGTACTACGACGCGCTGCGCGCCGAGCGGCTGCCCGCGGCGCTGACACAGGGGCAGCGGGACTTCTTCGGGGCGCACACGTATCGGCGGGTGGACCAGGACGGCTCGTTCCACACGCTGTGGGGTGGGGACCGCTCCGAGGTGTCCGCCTAGGTTCCGCGACGGCGCGGGGACATTCCTCGGCGGCTGATCACGCGGTTCCCTCGCCTCTTGAAGGGGCGTTTCTTGAAGGGGCCTTGCGGTGGGCGGTGTTCGCACACTCGCCCACCGCCTGCGTCATCGGTCCGTCTACCTCAGCGGCGGACCCGGTTCCGGATTCGGGACCGGCTCCGGGCCCGGGGGGACCGGGGACGGTGAGGGGTCCGGGGGCGGGGTGGGGACCGGCGGCGAGGGGGGCTGCGGCGGCGGAGTGGGCTCCGGGCCCGGGGGCTGCGGAGTCGGGACCGGTGAGGGGTACGGGTCGGGTGGCTGCGGGTCCGGGCCGCCGGGCGTGGGTCCCGGTGGTACGGGCTCGGGGTACGGGTCGGTCATGGGGTCCTCCGGCCAGTCGGTCGACGTCGGCTCTGGACTACTCCCCGCGTACCCGACGCCCGGCCCGCCACTCACCCGCCCGGGGACGGCGACGGCCCCGGGCGGCCCTGCCGCGGGCCGTCGCGTGCCGTCTCGGCTGCCCGTCGCCGGGCCCGGCCAGGGGCTCGGCGGCACCGGCACCGTGGTCTTCGTGAGGTGTGCGGCCGGAGCCATGGAGCCCCGGGCAAGGACGGTCGCGCCGGTGCCGGCGGCCGAGCCGATCGCGGCCGCCGCACGGCGGGCGCGTTCGTCGTCGGTGTGGCCGGCCTCGAAACGCTCCCAGGCACCCTCGACGAGGGGGTGCGTACCCGGGCGGGGAGCCCTGCGGCTCCGGCCTCCTCCCGGATCAGTGACGCCGTGGGGCCGTGGAGGCCGTGGGGCCGTGGGGCCGTGGGGCCCAGGATGCTCCGCTCCCGGCAACTGCCTTGACCGGTGCAGCGGCCGGCTCGTCCGCCACCGCCACCCGGCCCCCGCGGCGGGCCCGGACGTTCTGCCGGGGCTCAGAAGCGGCCCGGGTGCTCCACCAGCCAGTGCTTCGCCGCGCGCAGCAGCCGAGGGTCGGCCGCCGGGGCCTCGTCGGGGTGGCGTTCGGCCCACTTGACGACGTACGGGCACAGGGGGGCGACGACGATGCCCTCGCGCGCGGCGAGGGCGTACAGCTCACGGGCCAGCGAGCCCGCGATGCCCTTTCCCTCGTGGGCCGGCTCGACGATGGTGTGCACGGGGACCAGGGCGCGCGCGGGCGATGCGAGGACGAAGTACTCGATGTGGCCGACGACTTCACCGTCCGTGCCCCCGCCGGTCGCCTCCAGGCGACCGGCGGCCCGGTCGTCGCGGATCTCGATCTCGCTCATCGGCACGCTCCTGGTCCGAGGGGGTGAGGATCAGGCCGGGACGGCCTGCGGGCTGCGCTCTTGGTCCGAGCCCGGCACCGGCTCGGACAGGTCGGCGCCCAGGGCCACGATGCGGTTGTCGCGGTCCACGTGCACGACCCGGGGTTCGAGTGCCCTGGCCTCGGCGTCGCTCACCTGAGCGTAGCTGATGATGATCACCAGGTCGCCGGGGTGGACGAGATGCGCGGCGGCGCCGTTGATCCCGATCACGCCCGACCCCCGCTCGCCTTCGATGACGTACGTCTCCAGACGCGAGCCGTTGGTGATGTCCACGATGTGCACCAGCTCGCCGGGCAGCAGGTCGGCGGCGTCGAGCAGCTCGGCGTCGATCGTCACGGAGCCGACGTAGTGCAGGTCGGCCTGGGTGACGGTGGCACGGTGGATCTTGGACTTGAACATGGTACGCAGCACGAGGACTCCCGGTTCGTCTGCTCCCTGCCTGCGTGTGCAGGTCAAGGGCGGTCCTCGGAGGCTACCCCGGATCGCTTGGCCGGTCAGCCGCCGTCGGGTGTTCCGGGACTCACATTGACGTGCCGCGGAAACCGGCCTCGCGCGCCGCGGACGGCGTGCCGCCGTCGTGCCGGTGTCAGGCGTGCCGCCGCCGTGCCGGTGTCAGGCGTGCCGCCGCCTCAGGGTCTCGGTGTGGAACGCCGCCGTACGGTCGGGCCGGTCGTCGCCGAGCAGGTCGGGGGCCACGTCGTCGCCAGGGCGGGCCGGGTGCCGGGCGAGGACCGTGGCACCACGGCGACTGCTGGATACCCCTGTTCGTCGTCCTGGAACGCGGGCACGAGCTCACCGACGAGCTGCGGGCCGACGTCGCGGCCGCGGTTCGCCCGGCCCCCGGCCGACACCGGACCCCCGTCGCCCGGCACCACGGGCGCCGTCGCGCCGGAGCGCACCGGGGCGGCTACGCCACCGGCTCCCCCGCGGCCGAGATGTCCGCCACGCCCGCGGACTGCTGCTCGAACTGGGTCCGGTACAGCTCCGCGTACCGTCCGTCCGCCGCGAGCAGTTGCTCGTGCGTGCCCCGCTCCACGATCAGCCCGGCCTCGACCACCAGGATCACGTCCGCCGCCCGCACGGTGGACAGGCGGTGGGCGATGACGACGGCGGTGCGGCCGGCCAGGGCCTCGGTCAGGGCCTCCTGGACGGCGGCCTCGGAGGTGTTGTCGAGGTGGGCGGTGGCCTCGTCGAGGATGACCACGCGCTGGCGGGCCAGCAGCAGACGGGCGATGGTCATGCGCTGGCGCTCGCCGCCGGAGAGGCGGTAGCCGCGCTCGCCGACCACCGTCTCCAGGCCGTCCGGCAGGGACCGGACGAGATCGTCGAGGCGGGAGCGGCGCAGCGCGTCCCACAGCTCGGCGTCGGTGGCCTCGGGGGCGGCCAGCAGGAGGTTGGCGCGGACCGAGTCGTGGAAGAGGTGGCCGTCCTGGGTGACCATGCCGAGCGTGGCCCGCAGCGAGGCGGCCGTGAGGTCGCGGACGTCGGTGCCGCCGATGCGCACCGCGCCCTCGTCCACGTCGTACAGGCGCGGCAGCAGTTGCGCGATGGTCGACTTGCCCGCGCCGGAGGAGCCGACGAGGGCGATGGTCCGGCCCGGTTCGGCGCGGAAGGAGATGCCGTGCAGGACCTCGGCGCCGCCGCGGGTGTCGAGCGAGGCGACCTCCTCCAGGGAGGCGAGGGAGACCTTGTCGGCGGAGGGGTAGCCGAAGCGGACGGCGTCGAACTCGACGGAGACCGGGCCGTCGGGCACGGCACGCGCGTCCGGCTTCTCCTCGATCAGCGGCTTGAGGTCGAGCACCTCGAAGACGCGCTCGAAGCTGACCAGGGCGCTCATCACCTCGACGCGTGCGCCGGCGAGCGCGGTGAGCGGCGCGTACATGCGGGTCAGCAGCAGCGCCAGGGAGACGACGGCGCCCGGCTGCAGGCTGCCGCGCAGGGCGAACCAGCCGCCGAGGCCGTAGACCAGGGCGAGGGCCAGCGAGGAGACCAGGGTCAGGGCGGTGATGAACACCGACTGGGCGGTGGCGGTCCGCACACCGATCTGGGCGACCCTGCGGGCCCGCGCGGCGAACTCCACGGACTCCTCCTCGGGACGCCCGAAGAGCTTGACCAGGGTGGCGCCGGGGGCGGAGAACCGTTCGGTCATACGGGTGCCCATGGCCGCGTTCAGTTCGGCCGCCTCCCGCTGCATGCGGGCCATCCGGCTGCCCATGCGCCGGGCGGGCACCACGAAGACCGGGAGCAGCACCAGGGCGAGCAGGGTGATCTGCCAGGACAGGGTGAGCATCACCACCAGCGTGAGCACCAGTGTGACCAGGTTGGTCACCACGCCGGACAGGGTGTTGCTGAAGGCACGCTGCGCGCCGATGACGTCGTTGTTGAGTCGGGAGACCAGCGCGCCCGTACGTGTGCGTGTGAAGAACGCGACCGGCATCCGCTGCACATGATCGAACACAGCCGTCCGCAGATCGAGGATGAGCCCCTCGCCGAGCGTCGACGAGAGCCTCCGGCCGAGGATGCCCAGGGCCGCCTCCGCGACCGCGATCACCGCGATGAGCAGGGCCAGGCGTACGACCTTGCCCTCGTCGTCGCCCGACACGATCGCGTTCACGACGCGTCCGGCCAGGACCGGGGTCGCGACGGCGAGCAGTGCCGTCACCACCCCGAGCAGCACGAACTGCGCCATACGGGCGCGGTGCGGACGGGCGAAGGCGGCGATACGGCGCAGCGTGGCACGCGCCACAGGACGCCGTTCCTGCTGGGCGGTCATGACACTGTGCAGCTGTGTCCACGCTGTGGTCTCCATGCTCATGGGAGAGAACGTAGAACCTCAAGAGCCGTCGAGGTCAACACTCCCGCCGCTCCGTCCCCTCGCACGAAGGACTCCATGGCTCTGCGTCCCCATCCGCTTCCCGTCCGTAAGACGCTGTCCGCGATCCCGCAACCCGCAGTTGGCGCGGTGCGGAGAACCTCTCCGGATGTGACCGCGGTTCAACTCCCCCAAGGCCCTCCGCCGGGACGACTCCCCCGTCGCGTCCCGGTCCGCCAGATCCTGTGCCTGGTTCCGCTGCTGCTGGTCGCCGTCGTCGCCGTGCGGCACCGGTCGGTTCTCGCGGAGGGCTTCGGTCATCTGCGGGCCGCAGAGTGGCCGTGGCTGCTGGCGGCGGCCGGAGCGACCTGTCTGACCTGGGTGGCGGCCGCGTTCACCCGGCAGGGCGCGGTCGTCGACCGGCTGCCCAGGCGGCGGCTGCTGGCCACGCAGTTCGCGGCCGGCTCGGCCAACCACCTGCTGCCGACCGGTCTCGGCGCGGGGGCGGTGAACCTGCGCTTCATGACGGTCTGCGGCATTCCGCTCGCCCGCTCCTCGGCCGCCCTGGCCCTGTATCTGCTGGCGGAGTCGGTCACCCGGGTGGCGCTGCTGATCACGCTGCTGCTCGCCTTCCCCGGCGCGCTGCGCCTCGACAGCCTGCTGCCCCGGGGTGCGACGGGCCCGCTGCTGGTCACGGCCGCCGCGGTCGCGCTCGGGGCCGCCACGCTCCTGGTGCTCGTACGGCGGCTGCGGACGCCGGCGCTGTCCTTCCTGCGGACGGCGCTGGGCGAGCTCCGCTCGGTGCACGCCCGCCCCTCCCGGGCGCTGGCCCTGTGGGGCGGTTCGCTCGCCTTCCCCGCGCTCCAGGCGGCCGGGCTGGTGCTGGTCGGCCTGTCGCTGGGGCTGCCGGTGCCGCCGCTGCACATGGCCGTGGCGTATCTGGCGGCCACGGTCGCCGTCGCGGTGGTGCCGACGCCGGGCGGGATCGGGTCGGTGGAGGCGGCGCTGATCGTGGCGCTGGTGGCGGCGGGCGCCCCGGTGGCCGTGGCCACGGCCGTCGTCCTCACCTACCGGATCATCACGGTGTGGCTGCCGCTGGTGCCGGGGGCACTGACGCTGGGCGCGCTGGTGCGGCTGAAGGTCATCTGAAGCAGGCAGGAGCGCCCCGGGCACGGGCGTCACCCCCACCCGCAAGAAGCCCCGCTCCGCAAGGCGCACCGATCCAGCCCAAGGCCATCCGCCCCGACGGACCGTCGCCGGTCCTCCGAACCGGGCCCACGTCACCACGGCACGGGCTCGCCGTCGCGGAAGAAACCCCGCTCCGCCCGCCGCCCGGCAGGATCGGCCCGGTGGAAACAGCGCTCACGGTGACACCGGGGCCCGACACCTACGAACCCGACGCCTCCCCCGGGCGCACCGATCCAGCCCAAGGCCATCCGCCCCGCCGGACCGTCGCCGGTCCTCCGAACCCGGCCCACGTCACCACGGCACGGGCTCGCCGTCGCGGAAGAAGCCTCCGCTCGGGCCGTCGTCGGGGACCACGCGGTGGCCGCGCCCGGCGAGCCGGCGTACGACCTCGTAGCCGATGCCGCGGTTGGCTCCGGTCACCACGGCGACGGGCGGTGCCGCGTCCTCGACCGCCATCGGGAACACTCCCTCGGTGGGGAACTTCAGCCTCGCACAGGAAAACACGCACAGGAAAAGGGGACCCGAGATGCCGGTCCGTACCGAGCGCCAGGGACACGTCACCACCGTCGTCCTGTCCCGCCCCGAGGCCCGCAACGCGGTGGACGGGCCGACGGCCGCCGAACTCGCCGATGCCTTCCGGGAGTTCGAGGCGGACGAGGAGGCGCGGGTGGCGGTGCTGTGGGGCGAGGGCGGCACGTTCTGCGCGGGCGCCGACCTCAAGGCGATCGGCACCGAACGGGGCAACCGCGTCACGGAGGACGGCGACGGCCCGATGGGCCCCACCCGGCTGCGGCTGTCCAAGCCGGTGATCGCCGCGGTCGCGGGCCACGCGGTGGCCGGCGGTCTGGAGCTCGCCCTGTGGTGCGACCTGCGGGTGGCCGAGCAGGACGCGGTCTTCGGCGTGTTCTGCCGGCGCTGGGGCGTACCGCTCATCGACGGCGGCACGGTCCGCCTCCCCCGTCTGATCGGGCGGAGCCGCGCGATGGACATGATCCTCACGGGCCGCCCGGTCCCGGCCCAGGAGGCGTACGACATGGGCCTCGCCAACCGCGTGGTCCCCACCGGCACGGCGCGCGTCGAGGCGGAGGCCCTGGCCGCCGCGATCGCCCGCTTCCCGCAGGCGTGCCTGCGCGGCGACCGGGCGTCGGTGCTGGAACAGGAGGGCCAGGACGAGACGGCGGCCCTGCGCGGCGAGCTCCGGCACGGCAGGAGCGTGCTGGCCCAGAGCCTGGAGGGGGCGGCCCGGTTCGCCTCGGGAGCGGGGCGGCACGGGTCGTTCGGGGACGTGTGACGGCTCCGGCGGAGCCCGACGCGGTCCTGTTCCGAACCCGGTTGCCGGGTACGGCAGGATGGGCGGCCGTACTGTCGACATACGAGCAGGTGGATACGTGACGACACTTCACATCCGGTACTCCGCGGCGCCGTCCGCCGCAGATCTGCTGTCCGGAGGTGACCGGTGAACCGCGCAGTCACCGTGCACGACCTGGTCATCGCCGGAATCGCGGTGGCCGCGGGCCTGCTGGCCGCGTTCCTGCTGCGCATCCTGATGCGCTGGCTGGGCAAGCACGCCGAGCGCACCCGCTGGAGCGGGGACGACGTGATCGTCGACACGCTGCGTACGGTGCTGCCGTGGGCGGCGGTCGTCGGCGGGGCCGCCTCCGCGGGCGCGGCGCTGCCGCTGACCGCGACCGTGCAGCACCACGTCAACCAGGTGCTGACGGTGGTGCTCATCTTCGCGGTCACCGTGACGGCGGCCCGGGTGATCGCCGGGCTGGTGCGAGCGGTCACCACCTCCCGCTCCGGCGTCGCGGGATCGGCCACGATCTTCGTGAACATCACCCGGGTGCTCGTCCTGGCCATCGGCTTCCTGGTGCTGCTGCAGACGCTGGGCATCTCCATAGCGCCGCTGCTCACCGCCCTGGGCGTGGGTGGTCTCGCGGTCGCGCTCGCGCTGCAGGACACGCTCGCCAACCTCTTCGCGGGCGTCCACATCCTCGCCTCCAAGACCGTGCAGCCCGGCGACTACATCCGGCTGAGCAGCGGTGAGGAGGGCTACGTCGAGGACATCAACTGGCGTCAGACGACGGTCCGCGCGCTCTCCAACAACCTCGTCGTCATCCCCAACGGCGAGCTCGCCCGGACGAACATGACCAACTACATGCGTCCCGAGCAGCGGCTGACGATCCTGGTGCAGGTGGGCGTCGCCTACGACAGCGACCTGGACCAGGTCGAGCGGGTGACGACGGAGGTCATCGGCGAGGTGATGACCGAGGTCGACGGCGCGGTGGCCGAGCACGAGCCCGCGATCCGCTTCCACACCTTCGGCGACTCGCGCATCGGCTTCACGGTGATCCTGGGCGTGGGCGAGTTCAGCGACCAGTTCCGCATCAAGCACGAGTTCATCAAGGCGCTGCACCGGCGCTACCGCGAGGAGGGCATCCGCATCCCCTCGCCCGCGCGCACCGTGGCGCTGCAGCAGGGCTCGGTGGTGATCCCGCAGCAGCGCCACGCGGAGGCGGGCGACGCGAGCGCCGTCCGCCTCGACTGACCTACGAGGTCGCCGAGTTGTCGTGGTGGCCGCTCGTCCGCCCGTGGGACGCGAGCGGGTGTCACGGGCGGGAGCGTCCGGTCCGGGTGACCGGGCATCCGCGGCGTCCCGGTGCCGTACCGCCACGCGGCAGGAAGCCGGACCGGCCCCGGCCGCGGACCTCCGCGGCGCCGGCGACGGAGCCCCGCGCCGTCGCCGCGGGAACCGCCCTTTCGGCTGCACCGGCGGCCTGACCGCCTGCACCGGCGGCCTGCCCGGTCGCGCCGGCCGCCCGCCCGATCGCGCCGGCGGCCGCCGCGGACGGGCCCGGGGGCGGTTCCGCCGCCCGGATCGGGGGGCCGGAGTGCGGGACGTGTGGCCGACCCCTTTCGAGCCCGCCTCGATCACGAGATATCTTGATGTCGAGCAATGTTGCAGACGTGGAGCGGAGCACCCGGTGACTGACTCGACCATCTTCTATACGCACACTGACGAGGCCCCGGCCCTGGCGACGTATTCCTTCCTGCCGGTGGTCCAGGCGTACGCCTCGCAGGCCGGTGTCGCCGTGTCCACGCGGGACATCTCGCTGGCCGGGCGCATCATCGCGGTCTTCCCGGAGTACCTCACCGAGGACCAGCGCATCCCGGACGCCCTGCACGAGCTGGGCGAGCTGGCCAAGACGCCCGAGGCCAACATCATCAAGCTGCCGAACATCTCGGCGTCGATCCCGCAGCTCAAGGCCGCCGTCGCCGAGCTGCAGGGCCAGGGCTACGCGCTGCCGAACTACCCGGACGACCCGAAGACCGACGAGGAGCGGGAGATCCAGGCCCGCTACGACAAGGTCAAGGGCTCCGCCGTGAACCCGGTCCTGCGTGAGGGCAACTCCGACCGCCGCGCCCCCGCCTCGGTCAAGAACTACGCCAAGACCCACCCGCACCGCATGGGCGCCTGGTCCTCGGACTCCAAGACCGAGGTCGCGACGATGGGGCGGGACGACTTCCGCTCCACCGAGAAGTCCGTGGTCGTCTCCGAGGCCGGCTCGCTGCGGATCGAGCTGGTCGGCGAGGACGGCACCACCACCGTGCTGCGCGAGTCGGTACCCGTCCTCGAGGGCGAGGTCGTCGACGCCTCCGTGATGCGCGCCGCCGCGCTGAACGAGTTCCTCGCCGCGCAGGTCGCCCGCGCCAAGCAGGACGGCGTCCTGTTCTCCGTGCACCTCAAGGCCACGATGATGAAGGTCTCCGACCCGATCGTCTTCGGCCACGTGGTGCGTGCCTTCTTCCCGAAGACCTTCGCGAAGTACGGCGAGGCGCTCGCCGCGGCCGGCCTGTCCCCGAACGACGGCCTGGGCGGCATCTACAAGGGCCTGGAGGCCCTGCCGGAGGGCGCCGAGATCAAGGCGTCCTTCGACGCCGAGATCGCCGACGGGCCCGAGCTGGCGATGGTCGACTCCGACCGCGGCATCACCAACCTGCACGTTCCGTCCGACGTGATCGTCGACGCGTCCATGCCGGCCATGATCCGCACCTCCGGCCACATGTGGGGCCCGGACGGCCAGGAGGCCGACACCCTCGCGGTCCTGCCCGACTCCTCCTACGCGGGCGTCTACCAGGCCGTCATCGAGGACTGCAGGGCCAACGGTGCCTACGACCCCTCGACCATGGGCTCGGTGCCGAACGTCGGCCTGATGGCGCAGAAGGCCGAGGAGTACGGCTCCCACGACAAGACCTTCGAGATCAAGACGGCCGGCACGGTCCGCCTGGTCGACCAGAACGGCACCGCCGTCATCGAGCAGCCGGTCGCCCCCGGTGACATCTTCCGCGCCTGCCAGACCAAGGACGCGCCGATCAAGGACTGGGTGAAGCTCGCCGTCACCCGCGCCCGCGCCACCGGCGACCCGGCGGTGTTCTGGCTCGACGAGACCCGCGCGCACGACGCCAACCTGATCGCCAAGATCGACGCCTACCTGCCGGAGCACGACACCGAGGGCCTGGACATCCGCGTCCTCGCCCCGGTCGACGCCACCAAGCTGTCGGTCGAGCGCATCCGCCGTGGTGAGAACACCATCTCGGTGACCGGCAACGTGCTGCGTGACTACCTCACCGACCTCTTCCCGATCCTGGAGCTGGGCACCAGCGCCAAGATGCTGTCGGTGGTCCCGCTGATGGCGGGCGGCGGCCTGTTCGAGACGGGCGCCGGCGGCTCCGCGCCGAAGCACGTCCAGCAGCTGGTCAAGGAGAACTACCTGCGCTGGGACTCGCTGGGTGAGTTCTTCGCGCTCGTGCCCGCCTTCGAGCAGTACGCCACGGCCACCGGAAACACCCGCGCCAAGGTGCTGGCCGACACGCTCGACCGTGCCACGGCGACCTTCCTCAACGAGGACAAGTCCCCGACCCGTCGCGTCGGCGGCATCGACAACCGCGGCAGCCACTTCTTCCTGTCCCTGTACTGGGCGCAGGAGCTGGCCCGGCAGACCGACGACGCGGACCTGGCGAAGGTCTTCGCCCCGCTCGCCGAGACGCTCGCCGCGAACGAGCGGAAGATCGTCGACGAGCTGATCGCCGTCCAGGGCCGGCAGGCCGACATCGGCGGCTACTACCAGCCCGACCCGGCCAAGGCCGCCGCGGTCATGCGCCCGTCGGCCACGTGGAACGAGGCGCTGGCCTCGCTGAGCTGACGTCCGCGGCCCGACGGCCGCGCCCCGCTCCCCGGCTCCGCCCCGGCAGGCACCGCGTCCGCCGGGGCGGAGCCGTGTCCGCGGTCAGTCCGCCCGCACCGGCTCCAGGTCCAGCGCGAGCCACCGCGCCAGATCCTCGATCTCCCGGCCGATCTCCCTGGTCATGGTCTTCGTGAACGGGGCGTCCTCGTGGAGGGCGTTGACCCGCAGGACGCCGGCCTTGCGGTCGGCCGTGGCGTCGAGCTTGCCGACCAGGCGGTCGCCGTGGAGGACCGGCAGGGCGAAGTAGCCCCAGCGGCGTTCGGCGGCGGGCTTGTACATCTCCAGCTGGTACTCGTACGCGAACAGCTCCGCCATGCGCCTGCGGTCGTGCACGAGGCGGTCGAAGGGGGACAGCAGGGCCGCGCGGCCCGTGAAGGGCTGCCCCAGCTGGGCCGGGTCGACCCGCCATGTGCCCCGGACGCCCTCGACGACGGCCGGTTCGCCCGCCTCGCCGACGTCGGCCGGCTCGACCTGGCACTCCGGTCCGCGGGCGCGGGCGATGCCGAGGGCTCTCAGCCGCCGCTCGTCGCGGATGCGCAGGGCCTCCTCGACCGGGACGGGCGCGGTTTCGGGGTAGACCCGGTCGGCCAGGTCCCACAGGCGGTCGCGGCCGCGGCGTCCGGCCACGGCGACCTCGCCGCGCTGCGCCATCAGCTCCAGGAGCTTGGTGACGTTGCGGTTGTGGCTCCAGCCACTCGACCGCCACGGCTCGGCGCAGGTGTCCGGCAGCGCGCGGGAGGGCAGCGGTCCCCCGGCGGCGAGCCGGTCGAGGACGTCCCGCCTGCAGGCGTCGTTGGCCGCGACCCAGGTCCGGTGGTACTCCCGCCACGACGACGGGGTCCCCCGCTCCGGCCACTCGGCCATCTCCGCGCGGTACAGCGCCATGTCCTCCGCCGGGCGGACCATCGCCTGCAGCTCCACCAGCGTCCGCTTCTCCAGCGCCGCGGCCAGCTCGCCCGGCGCGTACGCCGAGCCGATCCTGCTCCACGCCACGAGGTCGGCGTTCGGCGCGACGGCGGCGACCGGGTCGATCTGCAGCAGGGTCAGCCCGCGCACCACGCCGAGCAGTCCCTCCGGCCGTGCGGCGTCCAGGAGTTGGGCGCGCACGGCGATGCGCCGGGCGTCGGTGCGCGAGAGCTCGTGAACGGTCATGGATCGAGACTAGGGCGTGGGTCCGACACCGCTGCCGCGTACCGGGTCGCACCCTCGGGGCCCCGGAGTTCGCCGTCTTCATGACCCTGCCCGGACCGGTGGTGCCGCCGACCGCCGAGGGCCGTCGCCGTCGTGGACCGGCTCCGGCCGCGCGCCGGGCAGGCGGGGCCGCGGTCGTACGGAGGGCGCCACGCGATCATTGGCCGGGGGCCGCTTCCCCGGCCCCGGCCGCGTCGTCACCCCAGGAGCAGCAGCCCATGCCCCGCAGCGCCCCGTCCTTCGCCCATCTGCCCGGCGCCGCCGGCTCCCCCGTGATCCTCCATGTGCCGCACTCGGCGCGGGACGTCCCGGCCGAGGTCCGTGCCGGCATCGTGCTGGACGACGGGGCGCTGGAGCGGGAGCTGGACCACATCACCGACGCGCACACGGCCGAGATCGCCGAGGTGGCGGGCACGCTGTCGGCCCTCGCGCCCTGGAGGTTCGTCAACCGGCTCTCCCGGCTGGTCGTCGACCCGGAGCGCTTCCCCGACGAGCGGGAGGAGATGCTGTCGGTCGGCATGGGCGCGGTCTACACCCGGACCACGCACCAGGAGGCGCTCCGGTCGCCCGCCACCGACCCCGAGCCGCTGATCGCCCGCTACTTCCGGCCGTACGCCCGGGCCATGACCGAGGCGGTCGCCGACCGGCTCGACGCCACCGGACGCGCCGTGATCATCGACGTCCACTCCTACCCGGCCGTCCCACTCCCCTACGAACTGCACGGCACGGGCCCCCGCCCGCCGATCTGCCTCGGCACCGACCCCTTCCACACCCCGCCCGCGCTGCGGGACGCGGCACGGAAGGCGTTCGCTCCGTGCGGGCGGACGGGCCTCGACAGCCCCTTCGCCGGCACCTACGTACCGCTGGAGTTCCACGGCCGGGACCCCCGGGTCAGCTCCCTGATGGTGGAGATCCGTCGCGACACGTACATGACCGGGCCGGGCGGCCCCGACCGGCCGGGCCTCACCCGCCTGGCATCGGCCCTCGCGGCGCTCGTCGACGCCGTGTCCGGCCCCTGACCCAGCCCCGCCGGTGCCCCTGACGGCCCGGCCTCCGCCTGGAGCACTCCGGCGCGACAGCCCCCGCGCGCGGCCCCAGGGTGGAAGGCATGACCGAGGAGATCAGCACGTTGACGGAGCAGGTGCCGCCGCCGGTGCGGGAGTGGCCCGCGCTCGATCTGGACGGCACGGAGTTCGATCCGGCGCTCGCGGGGCTGATGCGTGAGGGACCGCTGACACGGATCCGGTTGCCGCACGGTGAGGGCTGGGCGTGGCTGGCGACCCGGTACGACGACGTGAAGCTGATCACGAACGATCCGCGGTTCAGCCGGGCCGAGGTCACCCGTCGTCAGGTGACCCGGCTCGCCCCGAACTTCGCGCCCCGGCCGGGCTCGCTCGCCTGGGCCGACCAGCCGGACCACAACCGGCTGCGCAAGCCGGTCGCGGGCGCGTTCACGGTGAGCGCGATGAAGCGGCTGCGGCCCCGGGCGCAGCGCGTCCTCGACGCCCTGGTGGACGGCGTCGTCGGCGACGGGCCGCCGGCCGATCTCGTCGAGCGGGTGCTGGAGCCGTTCCCGATCACCGTGGTCAGCGAGGTGATGGGCGTGCCCGTGGCCGACCGGGAGCGGGTGCACGCCTGGACGCGGCAGATCATCTCCACCTCCGGCGGCAGCGAGGCCGCCGACCGCGCCAAGAAGGGCCTGTACGGGTGGATCACCGACACCGTCCGCCGTCGGGCCGGCAGCGCCGACGAGGACGTGTACGCGCTGCTCGGTGCCGCCGTCGGGCGGGGCGAGATCAGCGAGGAGGAGGCCGTGGGGCTCGCCGGCCCGCTGCAGATCGGCGGTGAGGCGGTCACCCACAACTGCGGCCAGATGCTGTTCCTGATGCTCTCCCGGCCGGAGCTGGCCGAGCGGGTGCGGGATCCGAGGGCCCGTGGGCCCGTGCTCGACGAGCTGCTGCGTTTCATCCCGCACCGCTCCTCGGTCGGGCTGGCCCGCATCGCGCTGGAGGACGTGGAGCTGCACGGCCGGCGCATCGGCGCGGGCGAGCCCGTCTACGTCTCCTACCTGGCCGCCAACCGCGATCCGGAGGTCTTCCCCGACCCGGACCGGATCGACCCCGACCGCGCTCCCCACGCGCATCTGGCGTTCGGCAACGGCCCGCACCACTGCACCGGAGCCGTGCTCGCCCGCCTGCAGACCGAACTGCTCGTCGACACGCTGCTGGAGCGGCTGCCCGGACTGCGGCTCGCGGTGCCCGCCGACGAGGTCGTCTGGCGCCGCAAGACCATGATCCGCGGACCGCAGACCCTGCCCGTCACCTGGTGAGGGGCAGGGTCCGGCGTCCTCAGGCGGTCAGCCAGTCCGTGACGAGCACGCCTTCGCCGGTCCGCAGCCGTAGCGCGAACGGGCCGGCGGGGGGCTCGCCGTAGGTGAAGCGCCCCATGGCGTCGGTCTCCAGGGGCGAGCCGGAGACCGGGCCGCTGAGCACCTCGACCCCGGCCGTCTGGGGCGGCAGCACCTGCCCCATCAGGCCCTGCGCGGACAGTTCCACGTCGACGGTCACCCCGCCCGCGTGGAACGTCAGCATGCGCGGCACGTCCACCGCTCCCCGCACCGGGATCGCGTCGACCACCGAGTCGAAGGTCAGCTCGGCGATCTTCGCGTCGAGGTCGTGCAGCGCGAAGGCCTCCACGGCGATCTGGCGCAGTGCGGGCGGCACCGGGTCCAGGATGGCCGTGGCCCGGCGCAGCTCCTCCTCCAGCAGGTCGAGGTCCAGGTCCTCGCCCTGGAACCCGCCGTCGAAGGCGTCCTCGCCGCTGATGTCACTCATGTCGTCGTCCATGTCCCTCACGCCGCTCCCCGTGCCTCGAGTCGTGCCCGCAGGCGCCGCAGACAGCGCTGACGGAGCGGTCCGATGCTGCCCACGGCGATGCCCAGCGCCGCGGACACCTCCTGGTAGCTGGGCGGCGGCGTGGCCATCAGGATCCGCAGCAGCTGCCTGCAGCGTTCGCCCAGTTCCTCGAACTCCTGCCACAGGTGGCGGATCCGCTCGCGCTGGGCGGCCGCCTCCTCCAGGTCGAGGAACGACTGCTCGGGCGTACGGTCCTCGCTGACCCGGTCGAGCAGCTGCGGATCGTCCGTCGGGCTCAGTCGCCTTAAGCCCTTGAGCACCTTCAGGCACTCGTGCCGCGCGGTGCTGGCCAGCCATGCCCCGGCCTTCTCCGGCTCCCGGATCCGGCCCAGATGCTGGGCAAAACGGAACCAGGCCGTCTGGTACACCTCGTGCGCGTCGGCCTCCGAGAGCCGGTGCGAGCGCACGACGGACCACACCAGTGGGCTCAGCCCTTCCACGAGCGCCTTCCAGGCCGCCGCGTCACCGTCGACGGCGGACTGGACCAGCGCGCCGACATCTGCTCGGTCCACGGTTCCACCCCTCGAGTACGGCATGACATCGTACGCCGTGGAGGGGACCGTTCCGGACATCATGCTCCGGGGGACAGCTGCACGACCGAAGCCGGGCGCCAGCCGGCCGGGCGCAGCGCCGGTACATGTGCCCCGCGCACCTCCGCGAACTCGGTGTTCGCCGTCAGCAGCTGCCTGCACGCGGCGCGCGCGTCGCTCTCCTTGTTGGCCGTCATGTAGGCGGCGACCATGCCCGCGGCCACGGGCGCCGCGAAGGAGGTGCCGCTCCAGTGCGCGTAGCCCTCGAACATCACCTGGTCGGCCTTGGCCGCGGTGGGTGTGCCGGTTTCGCTGAGCGCCCCGGTGTGGCGCGGGTACTGGCAGGTGCAGGCGTAGGTGAAGCCGAAGCGGCAGGCGTCGTAGGTGGAGTGCTGGTACAGGTACGGCACCGGCGCGTCGAAGCCGGTCAGCGCGCTGGTCAGGCGCTCACCGGGGGCGTAGGCGCGCACCCACGCGCCGTGGTTGGAGAAGCAGGCGCCGAACTCGCCGTCGCTGCGCAGCGCGCCGACCGACAGGACGACGTCCGCGAATTCGGGCTGGGAGGCGTAGGCGGCGGGCCAGAAGGGCGTGGCGCTGGCGTTGTTGCCGGCCGCGGCGACCATCAGGGTGCGCTGTCCGCGCAGCTCCCGCATGAAGCCGTCGACCCCGATCAGGCCGTCGACGCGGCCGTTGGAGGTGCCGGCGGAGAGGCTGATGATGTCCGGCCAGCCGTGCTCGTCGACGGCGGCGAACAGCCGCTCGCCGAACTCCGACTCCAGGATCGCGCCCGCGTCGTTGAGGGTGCTGCGCACGGTGATGTCCGTGTTGGGCGCGACGGCCGCGAGCAGGCCGGCGATGAAGGTGCCGTGGCCGACGTACTGCAGCAGGTTGCCCTGGTCGTCGGTCTCGGTGCCGTGCAGGTCGCCCTGGACGTGGGCGAGGAGGGGCACCGCGCCGTAGTCGTGCGTGAGGCCGTTGTCGATGACCAGGACGCCCACGGCGCTGTCCGCGTCGTGACGGCCCTCGGCGGCGACCGGGTTGGTGCCCTGGGTGAGCGGGGCGGGCACCGGCTCGTCGCCGGGACAGGAGTTGACGGCGATCGACACGACGTGGTTGCGGCTGACCAGGCGGCGCCGCTGCCGTCCCTCGTGCTCGCGCATGGCCCGCAGGGCGTGCGCGACCGACCGGTCGCCGTGCCGGTCGCCGTGGCCCGGGTCGCCGACCTGGATGCGGGTGATGCCGGAGCGGTTGGTCTCCGGGCCGACCCGCCGCACGTGGTCGGCGGTGAGTCCGGTCGCCTCGGTGAAGTGCGTGCGCACGGTGTCCTCGACGAGCCGCGCCTCCTCACCGTCACGGGCGAGGACCACGCCCTTCTCGTAGATGAACTCGGCCGCGTCGTCGGGCCCCAGGGCCAGGGAGACGTCGGGCATCGAGCGCTGGATCTGGTCGAACTGCTCGCGGAATCGCTGTGGCGCCATGGTTGGCCCTCCCGGTGAGGCGGCGGTCGTCAATCAGAGTGTCGGGGCCTTTGGTTGATACAGCACCAAACCGGTGTGGCCGCTACCAGGGGCCACTACTATCCGTGGAGTGACAGGGGCAAGCGACACGGTGCTCGAACTGCTGCCGATGGTGTTCGCCGACCCGGGCGAGGCCCGGGCCCGGGCGCAGGGCGTGCTCGACGCCGGTCCGTCGCCCTGGCGGGCCTCCGTCGCCCACCAGGTGATCGGCATCTGGCAGCGCGACTGGGGCGACATGAAGATGGCGCTGCACCATCTGCGCCAGGCCCGCGACCTCGCGGCCCGCGCGCAGGCGCCCGACCGGGAGGCGGACGTCCTGGCCGCGCTCGGGGTCGCACTGGTGCACGCGGGGCGCACCCGGCAGGGCCTGGAGGCGCTGGAGCGCGGCGTCACCGTCAGCAGCGGCCACACCCGCGCGCGGGTGCTGTTCCGGCGGGCCTACGCCTCCTGGGTGCTGGGGCGCCACCGCGAGGCGCTGGAGGACGTCCGCCGGGCCGTCCCGGTGCTGCGGCAGGCCGACGACGTCATCTGGACGGCGCGCGCGCTGACGTTGCGGGCCACCGTGCATCTGGCGCTCGGCGCGGTGGACCGGGCGGACGCCGACTTCACCGCGGCCGAGGCGCTGTGGGACACCACCGGCCAGGACCACGACAAGGCGGACGTGGTGGAGAGCCGGGGCCTGGCCGCCTTCCGCCAGGGCGACATCCCCGCGGCGCTGCGGCTCATGGACGAGGCCGAGGAGCGCTACGCCAAGCTCGGCACGCCCTCCTTCATGCTCTCCATCCGGCGCTGCGACGTGCTGATGGCGGCCGGGCTCGCCCCGGAGGCGCTCACCGTCGCGGACGCGGCGATCGGGGCGCTGGACGGCATCGGCGGGCAGTCCACGCGCAAGGCGGAGCTGCTGCTGGCCGCGGCCCGCGCGGCCCGGCTCGCCGACGATCCGCACACCGCGATCGCGCGGGCGGCGCTGGCGGTGCGGCTGTTCGCCGGGCAGCGCCGCACCTGGTGGGAGACGCACGCCCAGCTGGTGCTGCTCCAGTCGCGGGTGGCCTCCGGGCGCCGCTCGGGGCGCCTGGTCGCGGACGCGGCGGCGGTGGCCGAACGGCTGGCGTCCTTCGGCGCCCCGGCCGCTCCGGAGGCCTCGCTGCTGGCGGGCCGGATCGCGCTCGGCCTGGGCTGGACGGCGGACGCGGAGCGGCATCTGACCGTCGCCGCCCGCTCCCGGCACGGCGGGCCGCCGCTGGCGCGGATGACGGGCTGGGCCGCGCAGGCGCTGCGGGCCCGCGCGGCCGGCTCGGGGCGGGGCGTCCTGGAGGCGTGCCGGCGCGGGCTCGACGTGCTCGACGACCACCGGATGACCCTGGGCGCCTCGGAGCTCAGGGCCCGCGCCACCGAGCAGGGCGCCGAGCTGGCCGCGCTGGCCCAGCAGGCCAGCCTCGACTCCGGCGGCCCGCGCCGGCTGCTGACCTGGAGCGAGCGGTGGCGTGCCACGGTCCTGGCCGCGCCGCCGACCCGGCCGCCCGCCGACCCGGCGCTGCTGGGCGATCTGACCGCGTTCCGCGAGATCGCCGCACGCGCGGAGGAGGGGCGCCGGGACGGCCGCCCGATCCCGGTGCTGGAGCGGGAGCAGCGGCGTCTGGAACGGGAGATCCGCTCCCGGACGCTGCACCTGCGCGGCGCCGCGCCCGGCGCCGAGGACCGCTTCGAACCGGCCCGGCTGCTGCGACGGCTGGGCGACGTACGGCTGGTGGAGCTCGCCGTGCTGGACGGGCGGGTGCAGGTGCTGCTGTGCGGGCAGGGGCGGGTGCGGCGGTTCGAGGCGGGGCTGCTGGCCGACGCCGAGACCGAGGCCGAGCATGTGCAGGCCGGACTGCGCCGGCTCGCCCACCCGGGCGCGGAGGGCCGGCTCCCGGTGGTCGAGGCCATGGGCCGCCGTCTGGAGGAGCTGCTGCTCGGCCCGGCCGCCGCCCAGCTGGGCTCCGGGCCGGTCGTCGTCGTCCCGCCGGGCCGGCTGCACAGCGTGCCGTGGGCGCTGCTGCCCAGCCTGCGCGAGCGGGTGCTGAGCGTGTCCCCGTCGGCGAGCAGCTGGCTGCGCGCCCGCGAGACCGAGCCGCCGCCCGGCGGCCGCCAGGTCCTGGTGCGCGGCCCGGGGCTGGCCACCGGCGGCGCGGAGGTGTCCGAGCTCGCCGACCGCTACGGCGCACCGCTGCTGCTGGAGGAGGACTCCGCGCGCGCCACGCGCGTCCTGGAGGCGCTCGACGGGGCGGCGCTCGCGCACATCGCCGCGCACGGCACCTTCCGCGCCGACAGCCCGCTGTTCTCCTCGCTGCGGATGGCCGACGGCCCGCTGATCGTGCACGACTTCGAGCGCCTGGACCGCAGCCCGTACCGGATCATCCTGTCCTGCTGCGACACGGCGCGGCTCGCCGCGGTCGGCGCGGACGAGCTCCTCGGCCTGGTCACCGCTCTGCTGCCGCTGGGCACGGCGGGCGTGGTGGCCAGCAGCGCGCCCGTCAACGACGCGGCGGTGGTGCCGTTGATGCTCGCGCTGCACAAGGGCCTGGAGACGGGCCTGTCGCTGGCGGAGGCACTGCGCGACGCACGCGCCGCCCTGCCCGGTGACGCGCTGCACCAGGCGACGGGCTGGGCGTTCACCGCGTTCGGCGCGGCCTGAACGGCCGGCGCCGCAGGGACGTCACGGCGCAAGGCGGCGGCCTGACCCCTCCCCCGAATACTGGGGGTCAGACCGCCGGTTCATGGGCGCGGCTCAGGCGGGCTGCTCCTCCGGCAGCTCGACGAGCCACGGCAGCGCGCCCCGGTCGCTCGCGCCGAGGCGGGCGTAGGCGCTGTAGAGGTGGTTGCCCACGGTGCGGATGGACAGCGTGAGCCGTTCCGCGATCTGGCGGTTGCTCAGGCCCGCGGCCGCGAGGGTGACGATCTGGCGCTGGCGTGCGGTCAGTTCACCGAGGACCAGGCCGGACAGGGCCGGGGTGCGGGCGCCCTGGCAGCGGCGGGCCAGCGCGACGGCACGCGTGCGTGAGGTGCGCGCGGCGTGCGGGTCGCGGTGCGCGCGGACGGCCTGCGCGTGCGCCTCGGCGGCGAACAGCTGGAACCCGCGCTCCTCCAGGGCCTCGGCCGCCCGGTCCAGGGCCGGCCCGTCCGCGCGGGCCAGCGCCTCGGCGTGCCGAGCGAACACGCCGCCGGCCGGGAGGCGTTCGGCGGCCTTCTCCGGCGCCCCGAGGCGGACGAGGTCGTAGAGCGCGTACGTGGTGTCCGTGCAGTCGCCGGCCGCGCCGTAGGTGCGCACCATGCCGTCGGTGACGTCGCCGATCGCGGCCAAGGCCGCGTCGGCGTCCCCGCGGGCCGCGGCCAGCCAGGCCGACGGCTCCCGAAGGTCCGGGCACTCCGCCAGGGTCTCCTCGGCCGTGTCCACGTCCCCCGACTGCGCGGCGGCCAGGGCGAGTTCGGTGCGGCAGGGCACGTCGTGCACGGCGCCCCGCAGCCCCTCCCCCGCCCAGGCCGCCGCTTCACGCAGCTCCCCCCGAAGCCGCGCGAACCGGGCGCGCACGGCGGCGTACCCCGCCGGTACCGTCGCGCCCTCCTGGGCCAGCCACTCCCCCACCGGCGTGGCCGCGGGTCGTACGTCCCCCCGCTCGATCCGCGCGGTCAGCGTGGCCGCCTCGGCCGCGAGTGCCGCCTCGCACTGGGCCGGCGTACGCGACAGCCGGGCCGCCCTGAGCCGGCCGGCCGCGGCGCGGAGCACCGGGCCGTGCAGCGGGTGCGCGAGGTGGACGGTGCCGTGGTCGTCGATGCGGATCAGGTCGGCGGCCTCGAGGTTCTCGAGGAGGTGCCGGTCGAGGCCGTCCAGGTGCTGCGGCAGGGGCTCGGCGAAGGCGAGTTGTTCGAGCGCGCCGCGCTCCGCCGGGTCGGCGTGCCCGAGCACCCGTGCGGCACGTTCGCGGACGGTCGCCGTGACCGGCACCGGGCCGCGCCAGGCCCAGGCGTCCGTGTCGGTGCCGCGGGTCACAAGGCCGTGCTCGCGCACCGTGTCCACCAGGTCGCGCAGCAGCCTCAGATCGCCCCGGCACAGGTGCTGGAGGCGGTTGAGGGTGAGCGGTTCCGGGCCGCCGCCGACGCCCGCGGCCAGCAGCTGCTCGGTGTCCTCGCGGGGCAGCGGCTCCAGGGCGAGGCGCGGAAGCAGCTCGCCGGTCCACAGCCGGGAGACCGCTCCGGGGCACGGCGCGCCGTCCGCGGCGACGGCGATCAGCCGGGTGCGGCCGTGCACGGCGAGCTGGTGCAGGAGGGCGGCGGAGGCGTCGTCCAGCAGGTGCGCGTCGTCGACCACCAGCAGGCGTACGCCCGACAGAAGGTGGACCGCCCGGTGCAGGGAGGCCGTCTCGGGCACCAGGTGGGCGAACGCGGCGAAGGGGATGTGACGGGTCTCGGGGGTCCCGGCCACGCGGACCCGCTCGCCGCCCCGCACCGCCTCGGTGACCAGCCGGGTCTTCCCGGAGCCTGCCGGGCCGGTCACCACGATGCCGTGGTGGCCCGCGGTCAGGGACCGGCGGATCAGCTCCAGCTCGTCCTCGCGTCCGGTGAACGGCCAGGGCAGTTCCAGGGTCTTCGCGTCGCGTTCGAAGGTCGTCACGGGAGTATGAGTGCGCGTACTCATTCCTGATACAGGGCGACTTGAGTAGACCTCGACTCAGGCGCCGGTGCCGCGCTCACGGCAGTCTGTCCGCATGACCGGACGCTACTGCTCCCTCGCGCAGCAGTCGGCCCCCGCCTTCACGCCGGGGCTGACCGCCGAGCGGCTCGGTGCGCTCATCGCCGGACGGGCGATGTGGGTCAACGGCACGGTCCTGCACTACTACTTCTTCGACGGCGCCGAGGACGGCTCGGTCATCCCCGTACCGGGTACGGGGCAGTCCCGCCGGGTGTCGTGGGTCGGCGCCGAGGAGCAGCGGGACGTGGTGCGCGCGTGCTTCCGGGAGTGGCAGGACCTCGGCACCGGGATCTCCTTCGTCGAGGTCGGCGACCGCTCCGAGGCCGAGCTGCGCATCGGCTTCCAGGTCGGTGACGGCTCCTGGTCGGCCGTGGGCAAGGACTGCCTGCAGGCCGGGCAGCAGGAGCGCACGATGAACTTCGGCTGGGACCTGACCGCGCCCGGGGAGCGCGGGACGGCCCTGCACGAGATCGGGCACGCGCTCGGCATGCTGCACGAGCACCAGAGCCCGTACGCCGGCATCCACTGGGACGACGAGGCGGTGTACGCCGACCTGGCGGGCCCGCCGAACTTCTGGAGCCGGGAGACCACGTTCTTCAACATTCTGCGCAAGCTGGACCCCGCCGAGGTCAACGGCTCGGTCTGGGACCCGCAGTCGATCATGGAGTATCCGTTCTCGGGCGGGCTGATCCTGGAGCCGGAGCAGTTCCGTGCGGGACTGAACCCGCCGGGCACGCTCTCACCCGCCGACAAGGAATTCGCGCTGCGCTGGTACCCGCCGGCCGATCTGCCGCGGCTGCCCGCTCTGGAGCCCTTCCGCTCCGTGCCGCTGCGCCTCGCGCCCGGTGAGCAGGCCGATTTCGTGATCGACCCGCCGGAGACCCGCGAGTACACCGTGGGCACCTTCGGCGCGAACGACTGCGTCCTGGTCCTCTTCGAGGAACGCGACGACGAGCCCCGCTACGTCGCGGGCCGCGACGACGGCGGGCAGCCGCACAACGCCACGATGAAGGCCCGGCTGGTCAAGGGCCGCCGCTACTACGTCCGTGTCCGTCTGTACTCCGCGTGGGGTCCGGGGGAGACAGCGGTCATGTGCTGGTGACAGCACGGACCGCCCCCCACGCGGTCGGCCGGCCCACAAGTCCGGCGCCGGGGGAGCGGTTGGAGGACGTCACCTTCGGGGGAGGGGGACGTCCTCCAACCCATGTCCGCGCACCCGTCCGGGACGCGACGCGTTCGACCGGCGCGGACGGCGGGCCCGTCGCGGACGGCGGGAGGCCGCGTTCACGGCCCGCCGGTTACCGGCCCGCGACGGTCAGCGCATCGGGACCGCCATGTACTGGTACTCCAGGAACTCCTCGATGCCGGCCCGGCCGCCCTCGCGCCCGAGCCCGGACTGCTTGACGCCTCCGAAGGGGGCCGCCGGGTTGGAGACCAGGCCCGTGTTGAGGCCGACCATGCCCACCTCCAGCCGCTCGCCGACGCGCAGGGCCCGGTCCAGGCCCTCGGTGAAGAGGTAGCCGACCAGTCCCCAGGGGGTGTCGTTGGCGCGGGCGACGACCTCGTCCTCCTCGTCGAAGGTGAGGATCGCCGCCACGGGTCCGAAGATCTCCGTGCCCATCAGACGGCTGCCGGGATCCACGTCCGTGAGCACGGTGGGCGGGTAGAAGCAGCCCGGTCCCTCGGGGGTACGGCCGCCGACGAGCACGCGGGCGCCGCGTTCCACCGCGTCGGCCACCAGCTCCTCGACCTTGGCACGGCCGGCCCGGTCGACGAGCGGACCGACGTCGACGCCGTCGCGCGTGCCGGGACCCACCACGAGCGCGTCCATCCGTGCCGCCAGCCGCCGGGCGAACTCCCCGGCCACGGACCGGTGGACGAAGAACCGGTTGGCCGCCGTGCAGGCCTCCCCCATGTTGCGCATCTTGGCGACCATCGCGCCGTCCACGGCCACGTCGAGGTCGGCGTCGTCGAAGACGATGAACGGCGCGTTGCCGCCCAGCTCCATGGAGGTCCGCACGACGTTCTCGGCGCACTGGGCCAGCAGCAGCCGGCCCACCGCTGTGGACCCGGTGAAGGACAGCTTGCGGATGCGCCCGCCGCGCAGCAGCGGTTCGCACACCTCTCCGGCCCGGGAGGTGGTGACGACGTTCAGCACGCCGTCCGGCAGCCCGGCCTCCTTGAGGATCGCGGCGAGCGCCAGGCCGGACAGGGGCGTCTGCGGGGCCGGCTTGAGCACCATGGTGCAGCCCGCCGCCACGGCGGGACCGATCTTGCGGGTGCCCATGGCAAGGGGGAAGTTCCACGGGGTGATGAGCAGGCAGGGGCCCACCGGGCGGCGGGTGAGCAGCATGCGGTTGCGGCCCTCGGGCAGGGTGCCGTAGCCGCCGTCGACACGCACCGCCTCCTCCGAGAACCAGCGGAGGAACTCGGCGGCGTAGGCGACTTCGCCGCGGGCCTCGGCCAAAGGCTTGCCCATCTCGGCGGTCATCAGGCGGGCCAGCTCGTCGGTGCGGTCGAGGATGATCTCGTGGGCGCGGCGCAGGATCTCGCTGCGGGCGCGCGGCGCCGTACGGGCCCACTCCTGCTGGGCGGCGACGGCCGCGTCCTCCGCGAGGCGGGCGTCCTTGGGGCCCGCGTCGGCGACATGCGCGAGGATCTCGCCGGTCGCGGGGTCGTCGACGGCCAGGGTGGCGCCGTCCACGGCGTCGACCCAGGCTCCGCCGATGAACAACTGCGTGGGTGTGTCGGTCATGGGGTGTCTCCTGGTGGCCGGAGCTGCGGTGGTCGGAACTGCGGTGGCCGGGGGCGGGCGTCCGTCGCCGGCCCGTCTACCCGGCCGTCCCGGCCGCCACCGCCTTCGCCCACGCCTGGAGTCCTTCGTCCACCGCGCCCTCGTCGACGACCAGCGCGGGGATCATCCGCACGACCTGGTTCCAGGCCCCGCACAGCAGCAGGAGCAGTCCCTCGTCGACGGCGGCCCGTTGCACGCGGGCGGCGGTGTCCGGGTCGGGGCCGCCGTCCTCGGTGACGAACTCGCTGGCCAGCATGAGGCCGAGGCCGCGTACGTCGCCGATGGCGGGCGTGCGGTCGGCGACGTCCTGGAGACCGGCGCGCAGGCGTGCGCCCATGGCGTCGGCGTTCTCCACGAGCTTCTCCTCGCGTACGACGTCGAGGGTGGCGCAGGCGGCCGCGCAGGCCACGGCGTTGGCGCCGTAGGTGCCGCCCTGCGAGCCCGGCCACGCCTTGCTCATCAGCTCCTCGGAGGCTGCGATGCCCGACAGGGGGAAGCCGCTGGCGAGGCCCTTGGCGGTGACGAGCACGTCGGGGGTGACGCCGAAGTGGTCGTGGCCCCAGAAGCGGCCGGTGCGGCCGACGCCGGTCTGCACCTCGTCCAGGATGAGCAGGAACCCGTGGCGGTCGGCCCGCTCGCGCAGGCCCTCCAGGAAGGCGCGGTTGGCGGGCACGTAGCCGCCCTCGCCGAGGACCGGTTCGACGACGACGGCGGCGGTGTCGGCGGGCGAGGAGATGGTCTGGAGGGTGTAGTCGAGTTCGGTCAGGGCGAAGCGGGTCGCGGTCTCCTCGTCCCAGCCGTAGCGGAACGCCGTGGGGAACGGGGTGACGACCACGCCGCCCATCAGCGGGGAGAAGCCGGAGCGGAAGCGGATGCCGGAGGTGGTCATGGAGGCGGCGGCGACGGTACGGCCGTGGAACCCGCCGTGGCAGACGAGCACGTTCGGGCGGCCGGTGGCCTGGCGGGCCAGCCGCAGGGCGGCCTCGACGGCCTCGCTGCCGGAGTTGGTGAAGAACAGGCTGTCCAGACCGGCCGGCAGCACCTCGCCGAGCTTGTCGACGAGCTGCCTCAGGGGCCGGTGCATGACGGTGGTGTACTGGCCGTGGATGAGCGTGCCGACCTGTTCCCGGGCCGCGGCCACGACCTTGGGGTGGCAGTGGCCGGTGCTGGTGACGCCGATGCCGGCGGTGAAGTCGAGGTAGCGGCGGCCGTCCTCGTCGTAGAGGTGGACGCCCTCGCCCCGGGCCGCCACGACGGGCGTGGCCTGGCGGAGGTGCGGCGACAGTGCGGTCATGGGGGGCCTCCTGGGCCGTACGGGGTACTCCGTTCCTTCGAGCGTCCCGGCCGCCGCGGACGACGACAACGCCTGAACTGTCCGGCGGCAGGACGGTGTTCGGACGTTGTGTCAGCCGCAGCGCCGCCCGGTCCGCCGATCCGGGCCGCCGGAACGCGGTTCCGGTCCCCCCTGTGCAGGTCAGCGCCGCTTGTCACAGTGTCCGGGCGGGCAGGTAGGCCCTATGCGCGAGAACGAGTCCCCCCTGCGCGAGACCACCGGCACGCCCACCGGCACGGCGAGCCGCCCGCTCACCGTCGCCGACGCGCTGGCCCTGCCGGTCCTCGCCGCCGGGCAGCCACAGGTCGTCACGGGGGTGGCCCACCTGGACCGGCCGGTGCGCTGGGTGCACATCACGGAGCTGACGGACCCGGCGTCCTTCCTCAAGGGCGGCGAACTCGTCCTGACCACCGGCATGCCCCTGCCCGAGGAGCCGGCGGGCGTGCGCCGGTACGTCGACGAGCTCGCCGAGGTCGGGGCCGCGGCCCTGGTCATCGAGCTGGTACGGCGCTACCACCGCCCGCCGCCCGCCCTCGTGGACGCCTGCCGGGCCCGCGGCCTGCCGCTGGTCACGCTCGCCGCGGACGTCAACTTCCTGGACGTGACCCAGGTCGTCCACGCGCTGCTCCTGGGCAACCAGGCGGACGCGATGCGCCGGACCCAGCGCATCCACGAGGCGTTCACCGCGCTCACCCTGCGCGGTGCGGGGCCCGAGGAGGTGGTGCGCGCGGCGGCGGAGATGAGCGGCCGGACCGTCGTCCTGGAGAACCTGGTGCACCAGGCGCTGATCTGCGAGCCCTCCGGCTGCACGGTGGAGGAGGCGCTCACCGGCTGGGAGCGGCGCTCGCGGGCCGTACCGCCCCGCGAGCGCACCGAGGTGGGCGGCCCCGAGGGCTGGCTGGTGGCACCGGTGGAGTACCAGGGCGAGCGCCGGGGGCGCGTGGTCATGCTCCCGGTCCACGCGGGTTCCGCCGCCTTCGGGCCCGAGGACGTCACCGTCCTGGAGCGGACGGCGATGGCCCTGACCATCGCCCGCCTCATCCACGCCACGCCCTGGGAGCGCACCGCCCACCGGGGCGCCCTGCGCGACCTGGCCGAACAGCGCCACCGCTCCCCCGCCGCCGCGCACGCCCGGTTCGCCGCGCTGGGCCTGCCCGTCGCGGAGTGCTCCTTCGTCGCCGTCCGGGTGGACCTGCGCACGGAGGCCGGCGACGCGGAGGCGGAGAGCCGGCTGACCGAGGATCTGCGGGCGGCCGGGGTGCCGGCGCTGGCCGGCGTCCTGGCGCCCGGCCGGCTCGGCGTGCTGCTCGGTCTGCGCGGTCCGGCCGGGCCGTGGCGGCCGGCGGCCGAGCGGCTCAGCCGCGCCGTGCTCGCCGTCGATCCGCAGGCGGTGGTCGGCGTCGGCTCCGAGGTGGCGGACCTCTCCGACGCCGCCCGCTCCTTCCGCGAGGCCGGGCGGGCGGCGGAGGCGGTGCCCCCCGGCACGCCGCCGCCCGAGGGCCGCTCCTTCCACGAGCTGTCCGACATCGGCCTGCGCCGCCTGCTGTTCGCGCTGCGCGAGGACGTCCGCGTCCAGGAGTACGCCGAGCGCCTGCTCGGCCCTCTGGTCGAGCACGACGCCCGGCACGGCACGGACCTCCTGACGACCCTGCGCCACTACCTCGACGCGGCCGGCAACAAGACCACCGCCGCCCGCCGCGGCGGGCTCTCCCGCGAAACGGTCTACCAGCGGCTGCGCGCCGTCGAGCGCCTGCTGGAGTGCGACCTGGAGTCGGGCGAGCGGCGCACCGAACTGCATGTGGCGCTGGCGGCACTTGATGTTCTGCGGACGGGCTGACCGGCGGTGCACCTCCGCGCCGCGTCTGCGGCCGGCGGCCTATACCGCGCGCCGCCGCCGGGACCGAGTCGCCTCCATCCCGTGATTCGAGAGATTTTCGTCCACCATATGGACAACCCTTGGGGTGGGCGCTCTTTTCTGGCACGATCCCTACTAGCCAGGTAGGAAAACTAGGAATCGGGGGGCGATGAGAACGCTCAAGCGCGCACAGCGGCCGCTCCCCCTCCTGACCTCGCGTCGCCACATCGACTTCGGCCACACCTCCAGCGCCATCTGTCGATCCGTCTGAAGGCCGTCCGCAGAACGTCCTTCGGCCCCCGCGGCACCACGCACCCTCCCGCCCGCCCGCCGATCCGTGACGGCACCGCCGTCACCGTAGGCCGGCGAGAAACACCGTGCGTCCCCCTCCCGCGCCATCGGCGTCTTCCTGCCCCGCCCGTTCCCCGAGAGGACACCTCCGTGTCTGCCGTACGACCGCTCAAGACCCTGCGCGCCCTCGCCGTCGTCACGGCGCTCCCCGTTCTGCTCACCGCCTGCGGCTACGGTTCGAAGGCCGTCGACGACCGGCGGAACGCGGTCGCGGCAGGCGCCAGGAAACTCTCCGCCGACGAGGTGAGGATCGGCTACTTCCCCAACCTCACGCACGCCACCGCGCTGGTGGGCGTCCAGCAGGGCCTGTTCCAGAAGGAGCTGGGCGGCACCAGGGTCAAGCCGTCGACCTTCAACGCGGGCCCCTCCGAGATCGAGGCGCTCAACGCCGGTTCCCTCGACATCGGCTGGATCGGCCCCTCCCCCGCCGTCAACGGCTACACCAGGTCGAACGGCAAGAACCTCAAGATCATCGGGGGTTCGGCGTCCGGCGGGGTCAAACTCGTCGTCGACCCGAAGAAGATCAGGTCCCTGGACGACCTGAAGGGCAAGAGGATCGCCACGCCGCAGCTCGGCAACACGCAGGACGTCGCGTTCCTCCACTGGATCGGGGAGAAGGGCTGGAAGGTCGACCCGCAGAGCGGCAAGGGCGACGTCTCCGTCGTCCGTACGGACAACAAGATCACCCCGGACGCCTACAGGGCCGGTTCGATCGACGGGGCCTGGGTGCCGGAGCCGACCGCGTCGAAACTGGTCGCCGAGGGCGGCAAGGTGCTGCTCGACGAGTCGGCGCTGTGGCCGGACAAGAAGTTCGTGATCACGAACATCGTCGTGTCGCAGACGTTCCTCGCGCGGCACCCGGACGTCGTCGAGGCCGTGCTGCGCGGTTCGGTGAGGACCAATCAGTGGATCAACGCCCACCCGGACAAGGCGAAGGCGTCCGCCGACGCGGCGCTGCAGAAGCTGTCGGGCAAGGCACTGCCGGCCGACGTCATCGACCCGGCATGGAGGTCGATCCGGTTCACCGACGACCCGCTGGCCTCGACGCTCGACACCGAGGCGGAGCACGCGGTGACGGCCGGCCTGCTGGACGAGCCCGACCTCAAGGGCATCTACGACCTCGCCCCGCTGAACAAGGTCCTCCGGGCCGCGGGCAGGCCCACGGTCGACGACGCCGGTCTCGGCGCACGGTAACGACCCACCGGACCGGACGAGTTCCCAGGAGATGACGACCATGGCCACAGCGATCGGCGAACCGGTCGAGAACGGTACGGCGGTGGCGCACGCCGCCCGCATCGAGCACGTCTCGAAATCCTTCCCCGCCCCGGGCGCGCCCGGCGGGCGGCAGCTGGTTCTGGACGACATCAGCATCGATGTCGCGCCGGGTGAGTTCGTCACCCTGCTGGGGGCCTCCGGCTGCGGCAAGTCCACGCTGCTGAACCTGGTGGCGGGCCTGGACCGGCCGAGCGCCGGGGGCATCACCACCGACGGGCGCCCGGCACTGATGTTCCAGGAGCACGCCCTGTTCCCCTGGCTGACGGCGGGCAAGAACATCGAACTCGCCCTGAGACTGCGCGGGGTGGCCAAGCCGGAACGCCGCGGCACGGCCGAGGAACTGCTGGAACTGGTCCGGCTGCGGGGCGCGTACGGCAAACGCGTCCATGAGCTGTCGGGCGGTATGCGCCAGCGCGTCGCGCTGGCCCGCGCCCTCGCCCAGGACAGCAGGCTGCTGCTGATGGACGAGCCGTTCGCGGCGCTGGACGCCATCACCCGGGACGTGCTGCACGACGAACTGACCCGCGTCTGGACCGAGACCGGCCTGTCCGTGCTGTTCGTGACGCACAACGTGCGCGAGGCGGTCCGCCTGGCCCAGCGCGTCGTCCTGCTGTCCTCCCGCCCCGGCCGGATCGCCCGTGAATGGACGATCGGCATCCCGCAGCCGCGCCGCATCGAGGACACCGCGGTCGCCGACCTGTCCGTCGAGATCACCGAAGAACTGCGCAGGGAGATCCGCCGCCATGGCCGACACTGACACGACCCCGGCCCAGGACGCCACCGGCGTCGAGGCGGGCCTCGACGCCCTCGAAACACCCTCCACCACCCGGACATCCCTGCGCGAGACCCTGACCCGCAAGGTCCTGCCGCCACTCACCGCCCTCGCCCTGGTCCTGGTGGTCTGGCAGTCGCTGGTGTGGAACGGGACCGTCCCCGCCTACAAACTGGCCTCGCCGGCCGAGGTCTGGGGCGAGCTGCGCACGGCCTGGCTGCAGGGCACCCTGCTCGACTACATCTGGACCAGCGTCTCGCGCGGGCTGCTCGGCTTCCTGCTGGCTCTCGTCATCGGCACGCCGCTCGGCCTGCTGGTCGCCCGGGTGCCGTTCGTCCGGGCGGCCGTCGGCCCGATCCTGTCCGGCCTGCAGTCGCTGCCGTCGGTGGCCTGGGTGCCGCCCGCCGTGATCTGGCTGGGCCTGAACGACTCGATGATGTACGCGGTGATCCTGCTCGGCGCCGTCCCCTCCATCGCCAACGGCCTCGTCGCGGGCATCGACCAGATCCCCCCGCTGTACCTGCGGGCCGGGCGGACGCTCGGCGCGACCGGGCTGCGCGGGGTCTGGCACGTCGTCATGCCGGGGGCGCTGCCCGGTTATCTGGCCGGGCTGAAGCAGGGCTGGGCGTTCGCCTGGCGGTCCCTGATGGCCGCCGAGATCATCGCCTCCTCGCCCGATCTGGGCGTCGGCCTCGGCCAGTTGCTGGAGAACGGGCGCACCAACAGCAGCATGTCCCAGGTGTTCCTGGCCATCTTCCTGATCCTGCTCGTCGGCATCGCCGTCGACCTGCTGATCTTCAGCCCGCTGGAGCGGTGGGTGCTGCGCGGCCGCGGGCTGCTGGTGACCCGCTGAGCCCGCGCCGTGCGCTCCTGTCACACTCGTGCGGTGACCGGCCCGGATGACATCGCCCGCGAGGCCCTGCTGCGGCGCGGCTTCGCCCTGGAGTAGGCGACCCTCGGCTGGAACGTCGCCGGCATCCTGATCCTCGCCCGGTCCGCGGTCTCGGCGAGGTCCGTCGCCCTCGCCGGCTTCGGCCTGGACCCCCTGATCGGGATCGGCGCCTCCGTCGTGGTGATCTGGGAGCTGTCGGGAACGGGCGAGGACCGCCGGCGCCGCGCACTGCGCCTGATCGGTACCGGCTTCGCGCTGCTCGCCCTCCACCTGCTGGTGCAGTCCACCTGGGTGCTGGCCGCCGCGTTCCACCCCCGGCACTCACCGCGGGGCATCGGCCGGACCGCGGGCACCGCCGTGGTGATGTTCGCCCTGGCCCGCGGCAAGACCGGCACCGGTGCGGCTCTGGGCAACCCCGTGCCGGCCACCGAGGGCCGGGTCACCCTGATCGACGGGCTGCCGGCCACCGCCGTACTGCCCGGTCTCGTCCTGCACGCCGCGGCCGGCTGGTGGTGGGCGGATCCGGCGGCCGGTTACGTCCTGGTCCTCTACGCGGCTCGTGAGGTGAGGGAGATGTTCGGTGCCGACAGGGCGGCTCACCGGCGCACGAAGAAGCCGCCCTCCCACGGATGAGAGAGCGGCCGACGACCTGCCTCGAAGCTGGTCGGGACGACAGGATTTGAACCTGCGACCCCTTGACCCCCAGTCAAGTGCGCTACCAAGCTGCGCCACGTCCCGGTGCGTCTCGCGGTGAACCGCGTGATCGCGCACGTCAACCTTACCGTACGGGCAGCGGTGTTCGCGTCGGCCCGGCGCCCGCGCGAGGGGCCGGGCCGACGCCGTGCGTCAGCCGCGAACGGCGGGCGCGGCCGCCTGCGGCCCCCTGGCCGCCGGGGCGTCCGTGGAGCTCGCCGCGGCGGCGAGACGGCCGGGGCGGGCCGCCGGGACGAGCAGCGCCACGAGGGCCGCGCCCAGGCAGAGGACGGCCAGCAGGGCGAACCCGTGCGTGTAGCCGGAGGCGTAGGGCAGGCCCGAGGGCTGGAGGTGGCCGGTGACCAGCACGCTGGTCACCGCGGCGCCGATGGAGCCGCCGATGGTGCGGATGTTGGCGTTCATGCCGGTCGCGGCGCCGGTCTGGGAGGCCGGGACGCTGCCCACGATCAGGTTGGCCATCGAGGCGAAGGCCAGTCCGATGCCGAGGCCGAACACGCCGGATACCAGGGCGACTTGCCACTGCCGGTCGTGCCAGGCGGCGAGCATGCCCAGGGCCAGGGCACCGAGCGCGGCACCGGCCGTCAGCAGGGCCTTGGCGCCCACGACCGGCTCCAGGCGGCCGCTGAGGATGCCGGAGAAGAACATGGTCACCAGCATGGGCAGCATCAGCAGGCCGGAGGCCGTGACAGTGGCACCGAAGCCGTATCCCGCGGAGCCGGGCGTCTGCACGAAGCCGGGCAGGAAGGACCACAGCGCGTACATGCCCGCGCCGAACAGCAGCGCCACGGTGTTGGTGGTCCACACGGCGGGCAGCCGCATGACGCGCAGGTCGATCAGCGGGGTGCGGGAGCGGGCCTCGGCCAGCAGCCAGGCGGCGAACAGCACCGCCGCCGCGGCGAACAGGCCGATCGCCTTGGCCGAACCCCAGCCCCAGGTGCCCGCCTGGCTGAGCGGCAGCAGCAGCGCGACCAGCCAGGCCGACAGCAGGCCCGCGCCCAGCCAGCTGACGCCGCCCTCGGCCCGGGTGGGCGACTCGGGGACGTAGCGCATCGCGATCAGGACGGTGGCCGCGACGACGGCGACCGGGATCCAGAAGAGCCAGCGGTAGTCGAGCGCGGAGACGATCGGCCCGGCGGTGACGATGCCGACGCCGCCGCCCGCGGCGATCACGGCGGACAGGTTGCTGATGTTGCCGCTGACCCGCGAGGCGTCGAACTCGTCACGGATGATCCCGAAGGAGAGCGGGAAGAGCGCACCGCCGACGCCCTGGACGACGCGGGCGACGATCAGTACGCCGATGGTCGGGGCGAGCGCGGCGATCAGGCAGCCGAGCAGCACGACGAGCAGGACGGCGACGAGCGTGCGCTTCTTGCCGATCAGGTCGCCGACGCGGCCGAGGATCGGGGTGAAGACCGAGGCGGACAGCAGGTAGGCCGTCATCACCCAGGTCGCGGTGGACTGCGAGGTGTGCAGCGCGTGCTGGACCGTCGGCAGGGCCGGCGCTATCAGCGACTGCAGCATGGCGAACACACCGGCGCCGGTCGCGAGGACGGCGAAGGTGAGACGGGTGGACTTGCGGGGCATGGAAGTGCCTCTCCGAACGAACGGGGTGCGGCCGAGGTCCTCGGGCACGGTCGTACGGGCCCGCGGCGCCTGCTGGGCACCTGGGGGCACGCCGACGGCCGCGGTGAGCGGTCGCGGAAAGGTGGGGATGTGCCGGGTGCGGCCGCACGGATCCGCGGCGATCGCACTCGCACTGGTAAAGTGGAGGTACCCCTCCACTGTAGCGGAGGCGCACCTCCGTTTCAACTCGTCCCGCCCGGGAGGCAGCAGTGTCGGCCCAGCCGTACCCCGTCCGTGAGCTCGTGGCGTCCCGGCGCCCGCACCGCAAGGACGCCGCGCGCAACTACGACGCCCTGCTGGCCGCCGCGCGCGAGGCGTTCGCCGAGCACGGCGCCGAGGCGTCCCTGGAGGACATCGCCAAACGGGCGGGCGTCGGTATCGGCACCCTGTACCGGAACTTCCCCTCCCGCCGCGAGCTGTTCGAGAGCGTCTACGCGGACGAGGTCAACGAGCTCGTCCGGGTCGCCGAGGAGGTCGCCGGCCGGGAGCCGTGGGAGGCACTGACCTCCTGGCTCGCCCGGTTCACGGACTACATGGTGACCAAGCGGGCGGTGCGCGAGGCGCTGGACGAGGAGTCCGAGATCTTCGACGCCTGCCGCGAGTCGATGTACGCGGCGGGCGGGCCGCTGTTCGCGCGGGCCCAGGAGGCGGGCGTGGCCCGGGGGGACATGGACTTCGGCGACCTGATCCGCATGGTCGCCGGCATCACCGGGACGGTCTTCGCCGACGACACCCAGCGCGACCGCGTGCTGGCCATCGCGCTGGACGGGGTGCGGACCGGAAGCTGAGGCGGCCCGGTGGCGGGCCGCGCTCCCGCGATCCGGCGCCGGCTCACGCCCCGAGGTACCGCAGCACCGCCAGCACCCGCCGGTTCGCGTCCTGCGACGCCGGCAGGCCCAGCTTGGCGAAGACGGCGGCCACATGCTTCTCCACCGTGCCGGCCGAGACCTCCAGCGCCTGCGCGACGGCCGCGTTGGACCGGCCCTCCGCCATCAGCGCCAGCACCTGGCCCTCGCGTGCCGTCAGCGATTCCAGGGCCTCGGCCCCGCGCGCGGCGCCGGCGAGCTGGGTGACGACCTCGGGGTCGAGGGCCGTGCCGCCGCCCGCCACGCGGTGCAGGGCGTCGGTGAACTCGGCGACGTTCGCGACCCGGTCCTTGAGCAGACAGCCCACTCCGGCCGAGCCCGCGGCCAGCAGTCTGGTGTGACCCACCAGCTCAGGGCGTAGTACTGGACGGCGGCGACGGGCAGCTTGACCAGCACGTACGCCACCGAGCGCCATCCGGCGGCGTCCCGCAGCCGCGCGTCGAGACGGGTGAACGCCCGCCCCCGCGGGCCTGAGCCGCGGGGGCGCCGGCACCCGCTCCCCCAGCAGACGCGCGGCCAGCCCGCGGTGCGCGGCGGCGACGGCGCGGGCGAGCCCGGTCGCGGTGACGACGAGCAGCAGGCCGAGCACGGCTCCGGCGAGGGAGACGGTGAAGGCGGCGCCGATTGCGAGCAGCACCAGGACGAGGACGAACCCGACGAGCGCCACCGGGAGGCCGGCCAGACAGTACGCGGCCTCGCTCCAGGCGCGGGCGGTGAGCTCAGCCCGCAGCACGGCCCACAGGCGAGCCGCCCCCGTATGTGTGTCGTGCATGGCCCCAGTGTCCCGTCCGCCGGGACCACCGGGCCGGTGGCCGTGCCGTCAGCCCGCCGCGGCGACCGCGTCCGCGACGACGCCGGCGACCCGTGCGGGCTGCTCGACCAGCACGGCGTGCCCGGCCTCGGGCACCGTCACCATACGGACGTGCGGGCAGGCCTCCAGGCCCCGCCGCTCGCCGTCCGTCAGGCCGACCTCGTCGTGGTCGCCGCGCACGACCCAGGCCGGCACGGCGGCCTCGCACAGGCGTGGGACCAGGGACGGGTGGCGGTCCAGGTACGCGTAGTAGCCCCGTACGATGCGGCGGCAGGTGGCCGGGTCGTTGGCGGCCATGTCCGCGGCCAGCGCCTCGGCGCGGTGCGCGGGCAGTTCGCGTTTCATGGCCTTCGGCAGCAGCGTGAGCATGGCGGCCCAGCTCGCCCCGCCGAGTCCGGGCACCCGTCCCAGGGCGTTCATCACGGCCAGGAACGTGACCTCGTCCCGGCGCGAGAAGGCCGGGGACAGCAGCACCAGCGGCCCCCGGAACAGGCCCGCCGCCGCCATCTCGACGGCCACGTTCGCGCCGAGGCTGTGGCCCACGACGACGTCGCAGCCCGACTCGGCGGCGAACCGCGCCAGCAGCCGGGTGTAGGAGTCCACGCTCACGTCGGCGGGTGCCGTGGTGCCGCCGAAGCCGGGCAGGGTGACCGCGACCAGCCTCAGCCCCGCCAGGGCCGGTTCGGACATGACGTCCGCGTAGAACTCGGTCGAGCACAGCCCGCCCGGGATCATCAGCACCCGGTGCGGTGCCTGCTCCGGGCCCGTACGCCGGATGTCCCACCGCTCGCTCATACTCCGAGCGTGACGCCGGTCGCCGGCCCCCGCATCCGCTGCGGTGGCCGGCGTCCGGGCCCGTCCCCCCTGACCGGGGACGGCCCCCGTTCAGTGCGCGGTGACCAGTTCCGGGTCGCTGGTGGCCGGGGTGGCGGACCTCGCGGTGCGCAGGGCCGCCACGCCGATGAAGACCATGGACGAGACTCCGGCCAGGGCGAAGGCGGTGAAGCCCCAGTCGCCGTGGCCGGCGGCGAGGAGCCGGCCACCGAGCCAGGGGCCGAAGACGGCGCCGAAGCGGCCCATGCCGGAGGTCCAGCCGACCGCGGTGGCGCGGCTGTCGGGGGCGGAGCGGAGGGACACGGTCGCGTAGATCATCGTCTGGGCGCTGTTGAGGAAGACGCCGGTGAGGAAGACGATCAGCGTGGTGACGCCCATCGACATGTGCACGCTGAGCAGGAAGACGCCCGCGGCCGTCAGGGCGAACCAGATCGCGGAGATGCGCGGGGCCCCGAACCTGTCGGCCGCGCGGCCGGCGACCAGCATGCCCACGATGCCGCCGAGGTTGAAGACGACGACGAAGGTCAGGGCGCTGGCGAGCGCGTAGCCCTGGGTGCGCATCAGGGTGGGCAGCCAGGTGGCGACGCCGTAGACCAGGAGAAGACCGCCGAAGGAGGCGAGCCAGTACAGCAGGGTCTGGATCCACTCGCTGCCGCGGAAGAGGCTGGCCAGGGCGTCCCAGCGGTCGGCGGCGGTCTTCCTGCCGGTGGCGGCGGGCAGGTCGACCTCGTAGCGGTCGGCCAGTGCGCGGGCCTCGTCCGTACGGCCCTTGGCGACGAGGAAACTCAGCGACTCGGGCAGGAGCTTGACCAGCACCGGCGCGAAGACGAGCGGGACGACGCAGACCCAGAAGGCCGCGCGCCAGCCGACCGGGTCGACCAGCCACCTGGCCACGTACGCGGAGAGGATGCCGCCCGCGTGGTGCGCGGTCATCAGCAATCCGATGACGAGGGCGCCGCGGCCGCGGGGCGCGTAGTCGCCGACCATGCTGATCGCGGTGGGCAGCAGCCCCCCGAGGCCGACGCCCGCCAGGGTCCGGCCGAGGCCGAAGACGGCGACGCTGCCGGAGATCGCGCAGATCGCGGAGGCCAGCGAGAACAGCGTCACGCAGCCGATCATCAGCTTCCTGCGGCCGATCCGGTCCGCGACCGTCCCCGCGGCGAGCGCGCCGACCAGCATGCCGAAGGTGGCGTAGCTGCCGAGGTCGCCGGCCTGGTCGGCGGTGAGGCCGAAGGTCTTCGTCTCCAGCAGGTGGGGCAGGACGGAGCCGTAGATGAACATGTCGAGGCCGTCGAAGAGCACGGCCAGCCAGCACAGGCCGACGACCAGGAGGGCCAGTCTGCTGCCGCGGGCGGATGGTGCGAGGGGGGACATCTTTGTTCTTCCTCTCGTGCGGGGTGCGCCAGACGCTAAGGAGCCACGCCCGAAGAGTCAACGTTTTTGTCAACAATCTCATCGACAATCCAGGAGGGGCCTGGACGCGACGGCTTCGGGGTGGCTCCGGCGGGGGCGCGGTCAGCCGACCGGCGGCGTCCCGTGCGTGTGGAAGGACTCGATGGTCTTCAGGCCCCAGGCCTGGCCCTGCCTGCGCTCCTCCTCGGTCCAGGTGACCAGCGGCCAGTCGGGCGCCAGGACGAGGCGGGTGAGCGGGTTGCACAGCTCGATGCGGTTGCCGCCCGGCTCGTAGACGTAGAGGAAGAACGTCTGCTGGATGGCGTGCTTGTGCGGGCCCGTCTCGATGAACACGCCGCTGTCGATGGCGAGATCGGCGGCGCGCAGGATGTCCTCGCGGGTGTCGGTGGCGAAGGCGATGTGGTGCAGCCGTCCCTCGGAGCCGGTCCAGTCCTCGGTGTAGACGACGTCGTACGACTTGTTCGTGTACGTCAGCCAGCGCGCCGCGATCCGGCCGGAGTCGAGCCGGATCTGCTCCGTGGCCCGCGCGCCCAGCACCTGTTGCTGGAACTCGGCGTTCGCGAGCACGTCGGCGGCGAGGAAGTTGACGTGGTCCAGGCGGCGCACGCCCACGCCCCGGTTCGGTTTGGCCTGCGGCTGGTTCTTCAGCGCCGGGCGCAGCTGTGCGGGGGCCCGGTAGTACTCGCTCTCCCAGTACAGCGCGTGCTCGTGGCCGTCCGGGTCGGTGGTCAGGTACAGCTTGCCCAGGCCCGGTTCGTCCTCGGCCCACGTCCCGCTGCCGCCCGCCGCCTCGATCGCCTCGACACGGCGGCGCAGGGCCTCCTCGCCGGAGGTGCGCAGGGCGAGCCGGCCGAGGCCGGGCCGCTCGCGGGCGGTGAGGACCAGGCTGTGGTGCTCGTAGTCGTCGAAGGTCCGCAGGTAGACCGTGCCGCCGTCCTGGCCGTTGACCGTGAGGCCGAGGTAGTCGGTGAAGAAGGCGACGCTGGCGTCCAGGTCGGGCGTGAACAGCTGGGCGTGGCCGATGTGGGCGATGTCGCCGAGCGGCGGGGTCATCGTGGACCTCCTTCGGGTCGCGGGGGGATCGGCGCCGTCTCGGCGGACCGCGGGAAGACGGTCCCGTCGAAGATCTTCCGGGCGGTGCGCACCACGGCGGTGCGCCGGGCCGAGGGCAGGCCGTCGGCCCCGGTGGCCAGGCTGCTCTCGATGTCCAGGAAACCCGTGGGGTGTTCGATACGGACCCGGTCGTCGTCCGGGTCGACGTGCGCGAGGTCCGCGCCCACGCCGCCCTCGATCCGCAGTCCGGCCGCGACGCCGGCCGCGCCGAGCACGCCGATGGAGGTGTGGCAGCGGATCGGGATGAAGGTGCGCGTGGTGACCGCGCCGCCGTCGCGCGGCGGGGCGAGCAGCGTCAGCTTGGGCACGGTGGTGCCGGAGACGTCGCCGAGGCCCATCAGGCGGCCGGCCTCCAGGCGGATCTCGCGCAGCCGGTCGGCGAGCGCGAGATCCGCCTCCAGGTCCTTGGGCGACTCGTAGCCGGTGACCTTGAGCGACGAGGCGGCGATGAGCACCGTCGGCATGCCGTTGTCCACACAGGTCACGGGGACGCCGCCGATCTCGTCACGGACGCTGCCGGTGGGCAGCAGCGGATTCGCGCCCGGCGGGAACTCGATCACCACGGCGGCGGCCGTCCCGGGCACGCCCGAGATCTCGGCGTCGCCCGTGTAGTCCACGCGGCCGCCCGGGGTGGGGAAGGTCGCGACGGCGTGGTCGCCGGAGTTGACCATGCGGATACGGACGGAGGTGCGCTCCCCCGCCGCCGGGACCAGTCCGCGTTCGACGGCGAACGGCCCGATGCCCGCGAGGATGTTGCCGCAGTTCTGACGGTCACTCACCTCCGGCCGTTCGACGGCGACTTGCAGGAAGAGGTAGTCGACGTCGGCCCGCGGGTCGGCGGACGGCGAGACGACGGCCACCTTGCTGGTGAGCGGGTGCGCGCCGCCCAGGCCGTCGATCTGCCGGTCGTCCGGGCTGCCCATCACCCGCAGCAGCAGCGCGTCGCGCAGGGCGGGTTCGGCGGGCAGGTCGTCGGCGAGGAAGTAGGCACCCTTGGAGGTGCCGCCGCGCATCAGCAGACAGGGCAGCTCCTCGGTCACGGCCGTCCTCCCTCGTACTCCTCGTACGTCCGGTACTCGACGCCGAGTTCCGTCAGCTTCTCGCGCAAGTGGTAGCGGTCCAGGCCGAGTTGGCCCTCCAGGAAGGCGGCGCGGGACCTGGCCTCCTTGGCCTCGCGGGCCTCGGAGCGCTCGACCGTCTCGCGGGCGCGTTCGCGCGGGACGACGACCACGCCGTCGTCGTCGGCGAGGATCACGTCGCCGGGGCGGATCACCTGGCCGTCGACGGCGACGGGCACGTTGACCGAGCCGCCGGTGGCCTTGACGGTGCCCTGCGCCGAGACGGCCCGGGACCAGGCGGCGAAGCCCATCTCGCGCAGTTCCTGGGTGTCCCGGATGCCGGCGTTGATGATCAGGCCCTTGACGCCCCGCCGGTGCAGCGCGGTGGCGAACAGCTCGCCGAACATGCCGTCGGTGGACGGGGAGGTGGTGGTGACCACCAGGACGTCGCCCTCGCCGCACTGCTCGACGGCCGCGTGGATCATGAGGTTGTCGCCCGGCCAGCTCAGCACCGTCACGGCCGTGCCCGCGACCCGCACCCCCTGCTGGATCGGGCGGATCTCGGGACCGAGCAGGCCGGTGCGGCCCATCGCCTCGCTGACGGTGGCCACGCCGTGGCCGGCCAGCGCCTCGACGTCCTTGCCGTCGGCCTTCGGCGGGTTGGTGACGATGACGCCGCTCATGCCAGCTCCTTCGCGGTCTGCGGGTAGGGGCGCATGTACGCCTCGGCCATGGTCCTGTGGGCCAGCCCCAGGTTGGGGCCGGCGTTGCGCTTGAGCTGGACGCCGCGGCGTACCGCGAGGTCGGTGTAGTAGTCCCACAGGTGCTGCTGGGCGCCCAGGCACTCCATCGCCTTGCGCTTGGTGTCCCAGACCTCGGTGATGTCGAGCAGCACCTCGGGCCGGAAGCCGCTCATCTCGGGCTGGTGCGGCTCGAAGTAGAAGACCGGAGGGGCGCCGATGATGTCGCCCGCGCCCGGGTAGCCGATGGCCTGCGCGAGGATACGGGCCTCCATCGCCATGCGGTGGGCGGCCGGGTGGTCGCCGTTGTACGGGTCCTCGACGGGGTGGGTGAGCACGACGTCGGGCTGGGTGCCGCGGTAGACGGCGACGAGCCGGTCGGTCAGCTCGGCGGTGGCCACCAGCGGGTAGTCGCCGGCGTCGAAGAAGTGGATCTCGGCACCGAGGGCGGCCGCGGCGCGCTCGGCCTCGCCCCGGCGTATCGCCTTGATCTCCTCCAGTTTCCTGCCCTCGCGCCACGCCTTGGCGGACTCGCCGCGCTCGCCGAAGGTCAGGCACGCGATGGTGACCTTCTCCCCGCGGGAGGCGGCCAGGGCGATGGCACCGCCCGCTCGCCACACGAAGTCCCCGGCGTGCGCGGTGACCACGAGTGTGGAGCGCGGGCCTGCGGGCGCGTTGGCCTGAGTCATTGCTGCTCTCTCCTTGCTGGACAGGTGGGCGCCCGCCTCTCCCACGTCCGGCGCGTGTGCGTCAGTCGCGCAGCGCCTCGATCACGCTGGTGAGGTGGGCGCGGACGGCCGCCTCGGCCGCCTGCGGGTCCCTGGTCCTGATCGCCTCGATCATCGCCAGATGCTCGTTCAGGGAGTGCTGCGGACGCCCCGGGCGCAGCGCCAACTGGAAGCGGTGGCGCACCAGTTGGGCGTTCAGCCGCTCCAGCAGATCCACCGCCGTGCGCTGGCCGGAGAACTCCCGGACCCTGGCGTGCAGCTCCTGGTTGAGCTCGGAGTAGGTCACCGGCTCACCGTCGGCCACGGCCTTGGTCATCGCCGTGCCCAGCTCGGTCAGCTCGGCGAGCTGCTCGTCACTGGCCAGGGTGGCCGCCTTCGCCGCGCACAGCCCCTCCAGGACCATGCGGCACTCGGTGATGGCGACCGCCTCCTCGACGGTCACCACCCGCACCCGCGAGCCGCGGTTGCGGATCCGCTCCACGAGGCCCTGGGCCTCCAGATCGATGAGTGCCGCACGGATGCTGGCCCGTGTCACCCCGAACTGCTCGGCGAGTTCGTTCTCCACCAGCCGCTGCGCCGGTGCCATCTCGCCGTGCAGGATCGCCTGCCGCAGCTGCGCGAGCGCATGCTGCTTGGCCTGCTCTCCGGTGCTCGGACGGGCTTGCTTCGGCATCCTTGCCCTCCCTGAGTGAGTGCCTGTCGAACGTAAATCTAGCGAAACAAGATTGTCAACAATTTTGTCTGCCGTATTGCGGGCACAGCGCGGCCACGGCACGGGCCGATACGGCCGGGACACCGGGCGATCAGGGACGGGCTGACCGGGTCAGAGGCCGGGAAACTCCGGCTCCCCGCCCTCGTACGCCGCGCGCAGCACCGCGAGCGCGCCCTCCTCCGTGACCGCGCGCGGATTGGCGTACGCCCGGCCCGCCGTCTCGGCCGCCGCTTCCGCCAGGTCCGTCTCCTTCAGGCCCAGTTCGGCCAGCGAGCGGGGCGCGCCCAGCCGTGCGGCCAGGGACCGCAGGGCGTGCGCCGGTTCGGTGGCGGACAGGGCGCGGGCCACCGCGGCGGCCGCCTCCGGGGCCGCGGGGGCGTTGTAGGCGAGGGCGTAGGGCAGGACCACCGTGTGCGTCTCGGCGTGCGGCAGGCTGAAGGTGCCGCCCAGGACGTGGCACAGCGCGTGGTGCAGGCCCATGGAGGTGGCGCCGAGGCAGGAGCCGCACAGCCAGGCCCCGTACAGGGCCCGGCCCCGGGCCTCCAGGGAGTCCGGGCGGTTCGCGACCGCGGGCAGGGCGCCCGCCATGGCCCGTACGCCCTCCTCGGCCATCAGCGCGACCAGGGGCGAGGTGTCGGGGGCGTAGAGCGCCTCGACGGCGTGGGCGACGGCGTTGATACCGCTGGTGACGGAGAGCGGCGCGGGCAGGGAGACGGTGAGTTCGGGGTCGTAGACGACGCTGCGCGGCAGGACGACGGGGTCGCGGCCGGTGCGCTTGGCGCCGTGCTCGGTCAGGCCCCAGACCGGGGTCATCTCCGAGCCGGAGTAGGTCGAGGGGACCGCGATCAGTGGCAGGCCGGTGCGCAGCGCGATCGCCTTGCCGAGGCCGATCGAGGAGCCGCCGCCGACCGCCACGCAGCCGTCGGCGCCCGCCGCGCGGGCCGCCTCGACCGCGCGGGCGGCGACGTCGGCGGGGACGTGCATCCGGGCGCCGTCGTGCAGGCCCACGCAGGCGGGCCCGAGGGAGTCGGCGACCGCGCGGGCGGTGGCGGCGCCGCGGCTGCCGCAGACCACCAGCAGGCGGCGCAGGCCGAGCGCGGCGGCCTCGCCGGGGGTCGCGGTGGTGGCGGCACCGGGCCGGAAGACGACCCGCACGGGCCGGGACTCGTAGGAGAAGTCCAGGACGTCCCTCACGACCGCTCCAGCACGAGGTCGAAGCGGGCGTGCCGGAAGGGGTTCGCGACGCCGAACTCCCCCGCCAGGCCAGGATCGTCCGTCCTGGCGAAGTCCTTGACGAGGCTCGGCTTGACGGCGAACACGGCGTCGGAGTCGAGGTGGTCGGTGCCCGCGACGAAGATGTGCGTGGTGACCGGAACGTGCCCTTCGGCCGAGGCGATGAAGTGGATGTGGGCCGGGCGGTAGGGGTGCCGGCCGGTCGCCCGCAGCAGGTCGCCGACCGGGCCGTCGGTCGGGATCGGGTACGGGCTCGGCACGCAGGTGCGGAACCGGAAGCGGCCCTCGGCGTCCGCGGTGAACAGTCCGCGGCCGTTGCCCGGCGGCTGCACGTCCGGGCGCTGGACGTCGTAGAAGCCGTTGCCGTCGGCCTGCCAGACGTCGATCACCGCGCCCGGCAGGGGAGTTCCGTCCCGGGACAGGACCCGGCCGCTGACCACGCAGGGCTCGCCGCCGCCCACCAGGTCGATGTCGGCGCCCAGTTCCCGCACCGGCGACGCGGTCATGTGGAAGGGGCCGAGGACCGTGGACTCGGTGGCTCCGGCGGCACGCTCGCCGTTGATCGTCTCGACGAGCATCGACAGCCCGAGCACGTCCGACAGGAGGATGAACTCCTGCCGGGTGTCCGTGCACGTCCGGCCCGTCCTGGTGAGGAAGGCGACGGCCTTCTCCCACTCCTCCTGCGTCAGCCGCGTCTCGCGCGCGAAGGCGTGCAGGTGGCGGATCAGGCCGGCGAGGAGCTCGCGCAGCCGCGGGTCGGTAGTGCCGGCCAGGCTGGCGACGGCCTCGTCGGTGACGGTCGGTCCGGTGACGGTCGGTTCGCTGGTCGTGCCGGTGGTGTCGCTGGTCATGGCAGCTCCCTTCCCGGATGCGCGGGTCAACCGAACCAGACGGTGAGCCGTACGTGTTCGTCCCCGTGACCGGCCGCGAGGTGCCGCATGGCGCCCCACACCTCTGCCCAGCATCCCTCGTCCGGCGGGGCGAGCATCCGGGCGGTGAGGACCACGGGCCGGTACACCGCGCCGTCCAGGTGCACCTCGGCGCCGGGCGGCCACTCCGGCGGGGCGAGCAGCAGGCCACCGCCGCCGAAGATCTCACCTGCGGCCGTGCGCAGGGTGGGTGTCACCCGTACGAGGTGCTCGCCGCCCGGGTCCGAGCGGTGCGTCCAGTACCAGGCGGGCCGGGAGGCCAGCGGTTCGTCCCAGTCGACCGCGCCGGCCTCGGCCCAGCTGACGTGCGTGTGGCTGTGCTGGTGATCGCCGAGCGCGACCTCACGCACCGGGTCCGACACGTCGTCGGGCAGCCCGCGGTCGGCGAAGAGCGGGCGCTCCACGTCGCCGGTCCCGCGCACGCCGAAAAGGCAGTCCCAGGCGACGTAGTCGCGCGGCGGGCCGAAGTCCAGCAGATCGAACTCCATCCGCCAGCGTCCGTCGGCGCGGCGGCTTTCGATGGCACCATCCATGTCCGTCCCCACGCGGCAGACCCTATGGCAGGACGGGCGGTCCGTGACGCCATCATTCGATGATCGCGTGCGCCACGACCCTGATCTCGCTCGCGCCGGGCGGCGCGTCCGCCGGTCCGGCGCCCACGGCCACGGGCCGGGTGCGATGCGAGCCGGTTGCGATGCGAGCCGGGGGCGGTCACCGGGCGGAGCGTGAACAGCGGCACGCCGTTCGGCACGGACGCCGCCGCCCACCCCGCTGGGCTGCCACCGGCCCCGTCCCGCGCCCGCCGGCGGCGGTGCGGTCCGCCGTCGCGATGAGGGGGCGAGGGCGGGGCGAGGGCGGCGGAGACCGGAGCCGTGGGCGCCGCCGAGGAGCGCGGCCTCCCCGGTGTCGTGGCCCCGGCGGGCGGCGACGGCCGCGGCGGAGTCGGCCGGGCGCCACGGTCACCCCGGTCCGGGTGGCGCGCCGGTTCGCGGCGCCGCGACGAAGTGTCCCCCGACCTGGGCCGATACCGCACACAGTGTCCACGCACGGCCGGTGGGCCCGCTGGTTAGGGTCGCGTCATGACCCACAGCTTCGTTGTGCACGTCCCGGACGCCGAGCTCGAGCCGGAGCCCCTCGATCCGGAGCAGATCGTCTCCGGCACGCCGGAGGTGACCGGCAAGGTCGTCTGGGAGTCGGCGGACGGCCGGCAGATCCGCGGTATCTGGCAGATCACGCCCGGCGTCGTCACCGACACCGAGGCGGACGAGCTGTTCGTCGTGCTCAGCGGGTCGGCGACCATCGAGTTCGAGGGCGGCCCGACGCTGCGGGTGGGGCCCGGGGACCTGGCCGTGCTGCGCGAGGGCGACCGTACGAGGTGGACGGTGCACGAGACGCTGCGCAAGGCGTACGCCATCAACCTCTGAGCGCCCGCGGGCGGTTACTCCGCCGGCGGCGCCGCGGTCGTGCCGCGGATCTCCAGCGCCGGTGCCGCCAGGTGCAGTCGCCCCGCTCCCCCGGCCCGCTCGAAGCGGTCCAGGAGGAACCGGGCGGCGCGCCGGCCGACCTCGTGCCCGGCGTTGTCGACGGTGGTCAGCCAGACGTGCCGCAGCCGGGAGATGCCGGTGTTGTCGTAGCCGACGACGGACACGTCGTGCGGGACGCGCAGGTCGAGCTCCTCGGCGGCCGAGAGCGCGCCGACGGAGGCGATGTCGTTGACGGCGAACAGCGCGGTGGGCCGCTCACGGCGGCTCAGCAGCCGCACGGTGGTGCGGTAGCCGCCCTCCTCCGTCATGTCGCTGGGCTCCACCACCGCCTCGTCCGCGAGGCCGTGCGCGCGCATCGTCGCCTCGAAGCTGCCCCTGCGCAGCTCACCGACGGCGCCGTAGCCCGCGATGTGCGCGATGCGCCGGTGGCCGAGCCCGACGAGGTGCTCGGTGACCAGCCGGGCGCCCCGCTCGTCGTCGCACGCCACCACGTCCACACCGGCCGGAGCGGGTTCGCGCGCCCCCGCCACGACGACCGGGACGCGCTCGGCGGCCGTGCCCAGTGCGGCCGGGTCCGGCAGGGTGCCGACCACGACCAGCCCGTCCACCCGCAGGTCGAGGAGGGGGTCGAGGGGGTCCTGGCCCGCGCGGCGGTTGAGGCGGGCGTCGGCCAGCAGCATGCGCAGCCCGTTGTCGTGCAGCAGCGGATTGAGGCCGTCGAGCAGGTCGACGAACCAGGGGTTGCGCACATCGTTGAGGAGCACGCCGACGGTGCGCGTGCGCTGCTCACTGAGACTGCGCGCCGCGGCGTTGGGACGGTAACCCAGCTCGCGCGCCGCCCGCAGCACGGCGTCCCGCTTCTCCGGCCGGACCGGTCCGGAGCCGCGCAGCACGAGCGAGACCAGCGACTTGGACACGCCGGCGGCCTCGGCCACGTCGCGGATGGTCGGCGGTTTCATGGCCTGGACCGTTCCACGGACCGGAGGGCTTGTCAAAGGGGCCGGTGGGCTTTCGAGCGGATCCGGTGAGGGTTGACAGGCGCGGATGCGCGCCCTCAGGGTGGCCTGGACAGATCGTGGACCGTTCCAATCAGTGCCGAAGAGAGGCCGTCATGGTGGATTCGCTCGGTGTCGCCGTCATCGGGTTCGGCTGGATGGGCCGGGTGCACACCCAGGCGTACGCCCGCGTCCCGCACCACTACCCGCGGCTGGGCCTGCGCCCGCGGCTGGTGACGGTCGCCGAGGAGGTGCCGGGCCGGGCCGAGGAGGCCGCCGCGCAGTTCGGGTTCGCCTCCACGACGCGGGACTGGCGCGAGATCGCCGAGGACCCGCGGGTGCGGGCCGTCTCCATCACCGCCCCGAACTTCCTGCACCGCGAGATCGGTGTCGCGATGGCCGAGGCGGGCAAGCACATCTGGATCGAGAAGCCGGTCGGCCTGGACGCGGCCGACGCGCGGGCGGTGGCGGACGCGGTCGCCCACGCCGGCGTGCAGGGCGCGGTGGGCTTCAACTACCGCAACGCGCCGGCCGTCGAGACCGCCCGCGCGCTGATCGCCTCCGGGGAGATCGGCCGCGTCACACACGTCCGGGTGCGCCTGTTCAGCGACTATGCCGCCCACCCCGAGTCCGCGCTGACCTGGCGCTACGAGAAGGAGCGCGGCGGCAGCGGCGTGCTGGGCGACCTCGCCTCGCACGGCGCCGACCTGGCCTGCTTCCTGCTCGGCGACATCGAGTCGCTGATGGCCGACACGGCCGTGTTCATCCCCCGGCGGGCCCGCCCCACCGGCGCCACCGCCGGCCACACCCGTGCCGCCGGCGGCGAGCTGGGACCGGTGGAGAACGAGGACTACGTGGGCTGCCTGCTGCGCTTCGCCTCCGGCGCGCGCGGCGTGCTGGAGGCCTGCCGGGTCTCGGTCGGCGAGCAGAACAACTACGGCTTCGAGGTGCACGGCACCGAGGGCGCCCTCCTCTGGGACTTCCGCCGGATGAACGAGCTCGGCGTCAGCCGCGGCACGCACTACCAGGACCAGCCCGTCAGCACGGTGTACGTCGGGCCCGGGGCCGGTGAGTTCGGCGCGTTCCAGCCGGGCGCGGCGAACGGCATGGGCTACGACGACCTGAAGGTGATCGAGGCCCACCGCTTCCTGCGCTCGATCGCGGAGGGCAAGCCGTACGGAGCCACCCTGCCGGACGCCGTGCGCAGCGCCGCCGTACTGGAGGCGATGCTCCGGTCGGCCGAGAGCGGCGCCCGGGTCACCGTGCCGGATGCGTGACGGACGTGGCCGCCAGCAGCCGGACGCCGGTGACGAGGGCGTCGACGACGGGGCGCGGCGGGTTGTCGGGGATCTGCGGGTCCCCGCCCGGCTCGCGGGTGCGGGCGGAGAGCGGGAGTTCGACCTGGACGCCGCCGTCGCGGGGCAGGTTGACCGGGTTGCGGGCGTGCACGCCGCGCAGGCCGGTGGGGATCTCGGCGAGGTCGGTGACCGGGTCGAACTCCGGCCGCAGGGCGCTCAGTCCCGAGGCGAGCAGGCGGGCGGCCGGGCGGTTGGCCCCGCCGAGGAAGATGGAGCGCGGCGCCGCCCGTCTCATGTGCCCGTGCAGCGAGACCGCGACGGTGACCCGGGACAGGAACAGGCGCAGCAGGGCGCAGTGCTCCACCGCCATGCGCGGGGAGGGGATGTGCACCGGCTCGGGCACTCCCGGCTGGGTGAAGACCAGGCTGGTGGCGCCGCAGCGCCCGGCCACCGACCGGGCGAGCTCGGCGGTGCCGCCCTCGTTGCTGCCGTGCAGCGCGAGCAGCCCGATCTCGCCGCCCGTCGTGAGCGTGGCGAGCAGGCGGACGCCCTCGATCTCCACGAGTTCGGTCCTCGTCATGCCCCGTCTCCTCACCCCGTCGCCCGTGGTGGCATGTTGTACGGCGTCACCACCTGGATCACCGAGGGCAGCGTAGGCCCGGCGGGCGGCAGCGCGCCGTGCGCACGCATGACGACGTGGCAGGCCTCGCGCATGTCCTGGCGCAGGTCGTGATGGAGGACGGCGGACAGGCGCTGCCCGCGCAGCAGGCGGGTGTTGTCGTGGTCGAGGTCGTGCGCCACGAACACCGCGCACGTGCGGCCGAGGTCCTCGAAGGCGCGCAGGGTGGCGATGTTGCCGCCGCCGATGGAGTAGACGGCGCGGATGCCCGGATCGCGGGCGAGGGCGGCGCGCACCAGGTCGTACTGGGTGGTGTCCAGGCCCTGCCCCTCGGCGATCTCGACCAGCGCGCGGTCCGGGTGGCGGGCGCGCATGGCGCTGCGGAAACCCATCTCGCGCTCCTCCTCGTTGCGGAAGAAGCCGCTGCTGAGGCTGGTGAGCACATTGCCGGGCCGCTCGCCGAGCCATTGGCCCATGAGATAGGCGGCGGTGGCGCCGGCGGCGCGGTTGTCGATGCCGACGTAGGCGAGGCGGGCGGTGGCGGGCAGGTCGGTGAACAGGGTGACGACGGGGATGCCCGCCTCGGCGAGCCGGCCGACGGCGGCGGTGATCTCGGGGACGTCCGGCGCCTTGAGGACCACGCCCTGCGAGCCGCGCCGGGCGATCCGGTCCAGGGTCGCGGTCAGCTCCGCCGCCGGGCCGGTCTCGCGGAAGTGGAGGCGCGAGCGCACCACGGCCGGGTGCAGCGCGGGCAGCTCCGCCTCCAGGGCGGTGCGGACCGCGGTGGAGAACCGTTCCGGCGCCTGCATCACGATGTCGATCATGAAGGTGCGGCCGACCAGACGGACCTGGGTGCGCTGCCGGTCCAGGTCGCCGATGGCCTGCCGGACCTCCCGCGCGGTGCTCTCGCGCACCCCGCCCCTGCCGTTGAGGACCCGGTCGACGGTGGCCTCGCTCAGGCCGGCCTGCCGGGCGATCTCCCGGATCGGGAAGGGGTGGCCCATGCGCGGGCTCCTCTCGCGGGGATTTCGAGCGGCTTCTTGAGGGGTTTTTGATGGCAGCGTGCCGGTTGTTCGCCAGGTTTGTCATGACAAGAATGACAGGGCGGCCCGGCACTGTCACCGAGCGCCGCGTGGCACCTCCGACCGAAGGAACGACGATGTCCCCCACCTCCGTGGATCACGGCACCGGGCTGTCCGGGCAGCACGGCGGCCCGGCCGGCCTCCGCGGCCCGGCCGGGCGGGGCACCGGCCTCGGCTGCGCCCCACCGGTCGACGGCCCCGCCCGGCCCGTGCGGGCGGACGCCGGCACGCGCGCGCCGCGCGCGTCATGGACTCCTGCGGCTCCACGGCAGGAGCCGCGGGCCGGCGCCGAACGCCGGGAAAGCTGAAAGGACCTGGAGCACATGGGACTTCTCGACGGCAAGGTCGTCCTCGTCAACGGCGGGAGTCAGGGCGTCGGCGCCGCCGTCGCCCGGGCCGCGGTCCGCGAGGGCGCGGCGGTCGTCGCCGTGACCGGCCGGCGCCCGGCCCCGGGCGAGGCGCTGGTCGCCGAGCTGACGGCCGGGGGCGGCAAGGCGATGTTCATCCGTGCCGACCTCGCCGACGCCGAGCAGGCGAGGACCGCGGTGGGCGACGTGGTCGCGGCCTACGGGCGCGTCGACTGCCTGGTCAACTCGGCGGGGCTGACCTCGCGCGGCACACTGCTGGACACCACGCCCGAACTGTTCGACCAGCACATCGCCATCAACCTGAAGGCTCCCTTCTTCGCCATGCAGGCCGCCGTCGCCGACATGGTCTCCCGCAAGGCCCCCGGCACGGTCGTCAACATCATCACGTCCTCGGCGCACGGCGGGCAGCCCTTCCTGGCGCCCTACGTCGCCGCGAAGGCGGGCCTGATCGGCCTGACCCGCAACGCCGCGCACGCCCACCGCTGGGACCGCGTCCGCATCAACGGCCTCAACATCGGCTGGACGCAGACCGAGGGCGAGGACGCCACGCAGCGGCGCTTCCACGGCGCCGGGGACGACTGGCGCGAGGAGGCCGGGGCCAAGCTGCCCATGGGCAGGCTCGGGCAACCGGACGAGATCGCCGACTTCGTGGTCCTCCTGCTGTCCGACCGGTCGGGCGTGGTCACGGGTTCGGTGATCGACTGGGACCAGAACGTGCTCGGCGGCCTCGACTGAGCACCGGCAACACACCCGCACCCTCTCTAGGAGCAACACCTCATGCGCATGGGAATCCTCGGCCTCGGCCGCATCGGCGCCTTCCACGCCGAGACCCTCTCCGCCCTCGACGCGGTGGAGTCGCTCGTGCTCACCGATCCGTTCGCGGACGCCGCCAAGTCCGCCGCGGAGCGGTTCGGCGGCGAGGTCGTGGACTCGCCGGAGGCCCTGCTCGCCGCAGGCGTGGACGGCATCGTGGTCGCGGCCGCGACGGACGCCCACCCCGGGCTGATCCTGGCCGGGGTGGAGGCCGGCATCCCCGTCTTCTGCGAGAAGCCCGTCGCGAAGACCATGGCGGAGGGCGTGCGGGTGCTCCAGGCGATCGAGGGCAGCGACGTGCCGGTGCAGATCGGCTACAACCGGCGCTTCGACGCCGGGTTCGTCGCCGCCCGCGCGGCGGTGCGCGGCGGCGGGCTCGGCCCGCTGCACACGGTGCGCTCGACCACCCTGGACCCGGCGCCGCCGCCGGCCGCGTACATCGCCGCGTCCGGCGGCATCTTCCGCGACTGCTCGGTGCACGACTTCGACATCATCCGCTGGGTGACCGGCCGCGAGGTCGTCGAGGTGTACGCCGCCGGCGGCAACCGCGGCGCCGCGTACATCAAGGAGGCGGGCGACGCCGACACCACCGGCGCGATCCTCACCCTGGACGACGGCACCCTCGCGGTGGTCTCCAACTCCCGGCACAACGGCCGCGGTTACGACGTGAGGATGGAGATCCACGGATTCCAGGACTCCATCGCGGTCGGCCTCGAGGACAAGCTGCCGCTGCGCTCCGTCGAGCCCGGCGTGACCTTCCCGGCCGGCACCCCGCACGACTTCTTCATGGACCGCTTCACCGCCGCCTACCGCGCCGAGCTGACCGCGTTCACCGAGGTCGTGGCGGGCAGCCGCCCTTCGCCGTGCACGGTCGCGGACGCGCTGGAGGCCGGCTGGATCGCCGACGCGTGCACGCTCTCGCTGCACGAGCACCGGCCGGTGACGATCGCCGAGGTGCGCACCGCCTGACGACAGCCCCTGCCTCGTGCTCCGGGCGTCGGCCGGCCTCCGGCGCCCGGAGCACGAGACTGTGTCGACGACCACGTCGCCCGCGACGGTCACCACCACGGGAACCTCCCGTACCACCATGAGATCCACTCATGTCCCGACCGACCGAGGAGCGACCACCATGCACCACACCGAGATCTCCCGGCCCCGCGGCCCCCGCCGCGTGATCGTCGTCGGAGGCGGGCCGAGCGGTCTGGCGGCCGCACGCGAACTGGAGCGCGCCGGGCACCGGGTGACGGTCCTGGAGGAGCAGGACACGGTCGCCGGGAAGTGCCGCAGCCTGGAGATCGGGGGCCTGGCCCACGACCTGGGCGGCCACATCTGCACCAACCGGTACGAACGAACGGCGCAGTTGATGGACGAGCTCGGCGTGCGGACGGAGCGCACCACCCGCTACCGCGTCCTCGACGTCGAGCGCCGCACCGCCTCCCGCCAGGCCATGTCGTTCTTACGCGACCCGGCCTTCCGCCGCTACCGGACCCTGCGCGAGCGGGAGTTCTCGCGCATCGCCGAGCCGGGCCTCGCCCACTCCGCGCGGGCGCTCGCCGCCCCCGTCGCCGACTGGCTCGCCGAGCACCGCCTCCAGTCCATGGCCGCGTCCTTCGGCCCCGGTTTCACGGCGGCCGGCTACGGCTATCTCGACGACGACGTGCCCGCGCTGTACTTCGTCAAGTACGCCGAGATGACCGGCCTGCTCTCGCCCGGCCCCGAACTGCTGGGCCACGAGGGCTCGTTCACCGTGGCGGGCGGGTTCGCGACGCTGTGGCGCCGGGTCGCCGCGGAGCTGAGGGACGTGCGGTGCGGGGTGCGCGTGACGTCGGTGGAACGGCACGCGGACGGGGTGCGGGTCCGGACGGACTCGGGCCCGCTGGCCGCCGACGAGCTGGTGCTCGCCGTGGCACCGGACCGCGTCCTGCCGGCCCTGGACGCCACCGACCGGGAACGCGACCTGGCCGGCCGGGTCCGCAGCAACGCGTACCACACCACCGTCGCCACCGCCTCCGGCCTGCCCGGCGACGCCTTCTACTTCCTCGCCCCCACACCGCGCACCGTGCGGCGAGGGGCCACTGCGTCTCGTACCACCACCGCTACCCGGACAGCGACGTACGGACCTTCTACTCCTACGGCCGCTCCGAGGACGTCGCCGCGCTGCTGCGGCAGGACGTGGCCCGGCTCGGCGGGCGCCTCCAGGAGGTGCACCTGCACCAGCCGTGGTCGTTCATGCCGCACTTCGGCAGCGACGACCTCAGGGACGGCGCCCTGGACCGCCTCGACGCGCTCCAGGGCCGGGCCCGCACCTGGTACACCGGCGGCCTGCCCGCCTTCGAGCTGGTCGAGTGCGCCGTCGCCCACGCCCAGGACCTCGTCCGCCGCCACTTCCCGCCGGTCCAGGGCACACTGACCCCGCAGGAACTGCTCAAGGAGGAACGCACGTCATGAGTGAAGCGGACCGCGCACCCCTGCGCATCGGCGTCCTGGGCGCCGCACGCATCACCGAACGCGCTCTGCTGGACCCCGCCCGCTCGGGCGGCCACCGCCTCGTCGCCGTGGCCGCGCGCGACCGGTCCCGCGCCGAGGCCTTCGCCGCCGAGCACGGCGTGGAGCGGGTCGTGGACTCCTACACGGAGCTGCTGGCCGATCCCGAGGTCGAGGTCGTCTACAACCCGCTCGCCAACGGCCTGCACGGTCCGTGGAACCTCGCCGCCCTCGCGGCCGGCAAACACGTCCTGAGCGAGAAGCCGTCGGCGAGCAACGCCGAGGAGGCCGCCGAGGTACGGGAGGCGGCGGCCAAGGCCGGAACCGTCTTCATGGAGGCCTTCCACTACCTCTTCCATCCGGTCACCCGGCGCCTGCACGAGCTCCTGGCCGACGGTGAACTGGGCGAGCTGCAGCGGGTGGAGACCGTGGTCGCCATCCCGGCGCCCGCCGACACCGACCCCCGCTGGTCCCTCGCCCTGGCCGGCGGCGCCATGATGGACCTCGGCTGCTACGGCGTGCACGCCCTGCGCATGCTCGCCCCCTGGACGGGCGGCCCGCCCCGCCTGGCCGCCGCACGGGGCGGTGAACGGGCGGGCGCACCGGGAGTCGACGAATGGCTCGACGCCGATCTGGAGTTCCCGAACGGCGCCACCGGCAGCGCGCGCTGCCACATGGCCCACGACGAGCTCGAGATGAGCTGCCGTGTCGTCGGCACCCGGGGCGAGGCCCTGGCCCCGAACTTCGTCCTGCCCCAGCTCGACGACCGGATCGTGGTCCGCACGGACCAGGGCGAGCGCACGGAGCGGCTGGGCACCAGGTCGTCGTACACCTACCAGCTGGAGGCGTTCGCGGCGCGGATCCGTGAGGGCAGGCCGCTGCCGCTGGACGCGGACGACGCGCTGGCGACGATGACGCTGATCGACGACTGCTACCGGGCCGCGGGGTTCGCACCGCGGCCGCGCACCGCGCCGTAGCCCCGTCCGGCACGCGGCCATGGCTCTGAGATGATCGGCGCCATGGCCGCGCAGATCACCCCCGCCCACGTCACCGACATCCGGCAGGTCCTCGCCGAGCACCGGCGCTACTGGGGCGAGCGGGACCTGCGCGCGCTCCATCTCCTCGCCCTGGTGCAGGAGTTCGGCGAGACCTGCCTGGTCGCCCGCTCCGCCGACGGCGGCGTCCTCGGCTATCTGATCGGCTTCGTCACGCCGGAGCGCACCGGATACGTGCATCTGATCGCCACGCGGGACGACGCCCGCGGCACCGGCCTGGGGCGCGAGCTGTACGCCGCCTTCACCGAGGCGGCGCGGCGGCAGGGAGCGGTCCGGCTGAAGGCGATCACCAGCCCCGGCAACACGGGGTCGGTGGCGTTCCACCGCAGCCTCGGCTTCGGCGTACGGGTGGAGCGGGACTACAACGGGCCCGGCGAGGACCGGGTGGTGTTCTCCCGGGCGCTCAGCTGACGTCGTAGAGAGCCGGCCGCCGCGCCAGCTCCACCTCCACCCGGCCGCCCTCCGCGAGGGAGCGCACGCCCGCCTCGCAGACCGCGGCGACCGCGTAGCCGTCCCACACGCTCGGGCCGGTGACCTGGCCGCGGCGGGTGGCGTCGGCCCACGCCTGCACCTCGCGGTCGTAGGCGTCCGCGAAGCGGTCGGTGAAGTCCTGGGCGATGGTGCCGCCCCAGCGGCCGGCCATGGTGGTGACCATGGCCTGGCCGTCGCCGATGCGGGCGGTGCCGCGCTCGCAGACCACCTCGGCCTGGACCTGGTAGCCGAAGCCGCAGTTGACGAAGATCTCGACGTCGACGATCGCGCCGCCGTCGGTCTCCAGGACGACGAACTGGGGGTCCTGGACGGCCTGCGGTGCGTTCGCCGACGGTGCCGGGCGCAGGACCGTGACGGCCGTGATCTCCTGGCCGAGCAGCCAGCGGGTGACGTCCATCTCGTGCACGACGGAGTCGTTGATGAGCATCTCGCTCGTCCAGCCCGGCGGGGAGGCGACGTTGCGGTGCCGGTTGTGGAGCATCAGAGGGCGGCCCAACTGGCCGGTGCTCAACAGGGACTTGAGTTTCATGTACTCGGCGTCGTAGCGCCGCATGAAGCCCACCTGGACGCGGCGGTGGCCCAGTTGCCGCTCGGCCTCCATGACGCGCAGCGCGGAGGCCGCGTCCGGGGTGAGCGGCTTCTCGCACAGCACCGGCAGATCGCGGGCGAACGCCGCCAGCAGGGCCGCCTCGTGGGCGGGGCCCGGGGAGGCGACCAGGACGGCGTCCACGTCCGCCGCCGCCATCGCGGCAGCCGGGTCGGTGTGGGCGGTGCAGCCCTCCACACGGGCCGCGACGGCCTTCGCCCGCTCCGCGTCGACGTCGACGACGGCGCTCACCCGCGCACCGCTGACGGCCTCCTCGATACGGCGGACGTGGTCGGCTCCCATCTTTCCGGCGCCGACGACGGCCACTTTCAGCGTCTCGAGCCGAGCCATGGTGGCCCCCTTCGGATGGTCAGGCGCCGGGGCGGTCAGGCACCGCAGGACCGCAGGAACTCTCTGGTGCGCGTCGCGATGGGCAGCGGCGCATCCGGCTCGCAGGGGTACATGTCCTGCTCGACGACGGCGAACAGTTCGACGTTCAGCTTCTGCGCCGCCTCCAGCACCGGGCCCAGCTCCGGTACTCCGGTGGGCGGTTCGCACATCACGCCCTGTGCGACGGCCGGCCCGAACGGCGTGCCCCTGGTCTGCACGTCGGCCAGGACCTCCGGGTCGACCTGCTTGAGGTGCAGATAGCCGATGCGCTCGCCGTAGGTCTCGATCAGCTGGACGCTGTCGCCGCCGCAGTAGGTGTAATGGCCGGTGTCCAGGCAGAGGTTGACGAGGTCGCCGTCGGTGGAGTCGAGGAAGCGCTCCACGTGGTCCTCGGTGTCGATGTGGGTGTCGGCGTGCGGGTGCACCACGATGTCGAGGCCGTAGGTCTCCCGCACCTCGTGGGCGAGGCGTTCCATGCCCTTGGTCAGGTGCGCCCACTGCTCGCCGGTCAGCTCCGGCGGCTCCAGGATCTCGGCGGTCCTGTCGTCCCGCCAGAAGGAGGGGATCACCACCAGGTGCCGTGCGCCCGTCGCCCGGGCGAGCGCGGCGACCTGGCCGACCTGGCGCCACGTCTCGTCCCAGACGGCGGGGCCGCGGTGCAGGCCGGTGAAGACGGTGCCCGCCGAGACCTTCAGCTCGCGCCGGGCGAGCTCGTCGGTGAGCCGGGCCGGGTCCGTGGGCAGATAGCCGTACGGGCCCAGCTCGATCCACGCGTACCCGGCCTCGGCGACCTCGTCCAGGAAGCGTTCCCAGGGCACCTGCCGCGGGTCCTCGGGAAACCACACGCCCCAGGAGTCGGGGGCCGAGCCGACCCGGATGCGGTCCAGGGCGGCCACCATGTCAGGCCTTGCCTTCCGGGCCGGCGGCAAGGGGTGCGGTGAGGTCTTCGGGCTCCGGGAGTTCCTCGACGTCGACGCCGCTGACCTGGGACAGCTCGTGTTTGAGTGCGGCGAGTTCGGCGCC